>CAVCBG010000209.1:0-3509 GCA_963600285.1 Anaerovoracaceae bacterium | reverse complement strand
GGAGGATCTCATCCAGGCGGTCATCGCGGAAGCGGGTGTACGCGGACTGCGTGCCGTCGGTGATGTTGCCGGAATAGTAGGTGATGTACAGCACGGACGGATCGCGGGAAATCCAGCCCATGTTCAGCAGGTTGTGCTCGCTGTTGTAACCGTATTCGGAGACGCCGGCGTCATCCAGCTGAATGATGTTGACTTCGAAACCGACCTGATTGAAGTAGTAGGCGAGCAGTTCCATGAAGGAAGCTTCATAAGCGGGCAGCGCGACATACTCAAGGTGCAG
This sequence comes from Anaerovoracaceae bacterium, assembly GCA_963600285.1. Classification (GTDB taxonomy): domain Bacteria; phylum Chloroflexota; class Anaerolineae; order Anaerolineales; family Anaerolineaceae; genus Flexilinea. Next base: position 3,229 of record CAVCBG010000209.1, on the reverse strand, counting down.
CTTCTCGCCGTCCTTTTCGCGGATGCCGTCGCCGTCGCTGTCGACCCAGCCGGATTCCTCAAGCAGGGCTTTGGCCTTTTCCGGATCGTATGAATAGAGGCTCGCGGCTTCTTCATTGTAAGACCAGGTGGTCGGGGAGATGACGCTGTGGGCGGCAGGCTGCAGTCCGTAGAAGGCAGTCTGAACGAGCGTTTCCTGATCGACAGCGTAGATCATCGCCTTGCGGACGTTGATGTCGTCGGTCGGGGACTTTTCGGTGTTGATCATCTGATGGGAGGTCATGCCCGGCGCGGCGAAGGTGAAGAGCTGCACGTTCGGGTCCTCGGCGTACAGAGAGGCTTCCAGATAGGAAGGATCCTGGACGATCTGCGCTTCGCCGGACTCGAAAGCGGTCAGGCGGGTAGCGGCTTCGGGCATGAAGCGGAAGTCGATCTCGTCGAGATAAGCGGCGCCGTCATGCGCGTAGAAATCCGGAGCCCAGTTGTAGTCTTCGTTCTTGACCAGGGTGATGTGATCCTGCGCGACCCATTCGGTGAGCTTGAACGGACCGGTACCGACAGGCATACGGCCGTAGTCATCGCCTTCGGCTTCAATCGCCGCGGAGGAGACGATCATCATCCAAGGACGGGTCAGATCCTGCAGGAAAGTGGCGTGCGGGGTGGAGAATTTGATGACAACGTGGGTGTCGTCAACGATCTCGGTCTCGATGTAGTCGGTCATGATGGAGGGAGACGCCGCGGCAACGGATTTACCTTCGGCGGCGCGGTCCATGGAGACCTTGACATCTTTGGCGGTGAAGTCGGTGCCGTCATGGAATTTGACGCCTTCGCGCAGGGTGAAGGAGAATTCGGTCCCTTCGTCGTTGGCGGACCATTCCGTGGCTAAGCCGGCGTGGAAATTGAGCTCGGGGTCGGCGTAGATCAGCGGTTCATAAATCTGCTGGTCGACGAACTGTTCCGCTACATACAAGCCGGCTGCCGGATCCAAGGAGACCGGCTCTTGCGATAGCCCAATAGTTACAGAAGAGGCATCAGCATAAGCTGTGACTGAGACGAACAAAAGCATTACAGCTAACAACACAATATGTAGACTTTTTTTCATATCGGTCTCCTTGAAAAAATTGAAAGATATTTAAAACAAAAAACGGAATATTCGTTGTTCCTCGCGAAAATTCCGTTAAGCGTTCTGAAATATCGGGGATGTCAAAAGACAACATCACCCGAAGCTGCTGCTCAACGGAATATGTCGTGTTGTACACAAATATTTGTCGTTTGAAGTGAAAATATCTTTCTTCATAATGTGATAGATTATACGAGGAATTTTCAGGGAATGTGAAAAAGAGTTAAAAAAAATTACAAAATTCATTAAGAGACCCGCGAATCGGCTCAAGAACGGAAACGCACATTATAATAGAAGAAAACGATCATACTTTACGGAGAATAACATGGCTGGAAAAATCAAATTCGGTACCGACGGATGGCGCGCCGTGATCGCGGATACGTATACTTTCGAGAATGTGAGACGCTGCGCGCAGGGCTTCGCGAATTACCTGCTCGCCAACGGCAAGAAGGGAGAGCGCGTCGTCGTCGGGTATGACAAACGCTTCTCCTCCGAGAATTTCGGCGCGGCCGCGGCGGAAGTGCTGGCCGCGAACGGCTTCAAGGTCTTCCTGACCGACGGCGCGACCCCGACTCCGGTCATCTCCTACGCCGTGTTGGATAAGAAGGCTGTCGGCGCGGTCAATATCACCGCCTCCCACAACCCGCCTACGGACAACGGCTTCAAAGTCCGCGACGAGACCGGCGGTTCCATTGCGCCGGAAAAGCTCGTCGATATTGAAGCCGGTATCCCGGACAGCATCGACGATGTCAAGTCCGTGCCGCTGAAAGAGGCTGTGAAAGACGGCAGCGTGGAGCTCTTCGACGCTTCCATTAACTATATCGAGCACCTGAAGGACCTCATCGACCTCGAACCGATCCGCAATTCCGGGCTGAAGATCGTCGTCGACTCCATGTGGGGCAACGGCGGGAAGTGGTTCACCCGTCTGCTCGGCGGCGGCAGCTGCGAGATCCATGAAATTCATGACGTCCGCAACCCGTCCTTCCCCGAAATGAAACGCCCGGAGCCGATCCCGCCGAATGTCAACGCGGGCCTCGCCAAGACGGTTGAGCTCGGCGCCGACGTCGCCCTGTTCATGGATGGCGACGCGGACCGCTGCGGCTTGGGCGACGAGCACGGCGTGTTCGTCAATACGCTGCAGGTCTACGGTCTGCTTGCTTACTATCTGCTTGAGATCCGCGGACAGCGCGGCCCGATCGTGAAGTCCTTCTCCACGACCGTCATGCTGAATAAGCTCGCGAAGCTTTACAACGTCCCGGTGTATGAGACCGGTGTCGGCTTCAAGTACATCGCCCCGAAGTTCACGGAGACCGACGCCATGATCGGCGGTGAGGAATCCGGCGGCTACGCCTTCCGCGGGAACGTCCCCGAACGCGACGGCATCCTCGCGAACCTCTACCTCTTAGACCTGATGGTCAAGACCGGCAAGAAGCCCTCCGAACTGCTGCAGACGCTGTTCAGCGTCGTCGGCGCGCATTACTACGACCGCATTGACACCCGCTTTGAAGGCAACCGTGCCGAACGCGAAGCCCTGATCCTCAGTCAGCATCCCGAAACCCTCGGCGGGCTGAAGGTGGTTTCCTTTGATACCACGCTCGGCTTGAAGTACGAATTGGAAGACGGCGGCTGGATGATCATCCGCTTCTCCGGGACGGAGCCCGTCATCCGCGTGTATACCGAGACGACGCACAAAGACAAGGTCCAGGCGATCCTCAAGGACGGTCTCCGCATCGCGGGAATCGAATAACGCATGTTCGATACGCATTGTCATCTCGACCTGCCGCATTTCGATGAGGATCGGCAGGCTGTCCTCGAACGCGCGCGGAGCGCCGGCTTCGATCACTTCATGATCCCCGGCATTGAGCTCGCCACCATCGACACCATCAAATCCATCGCGGAGGCCGAACCGGATGTATGGTTCGCCTCCGGGATCCATCCCAATAACGCCGCGGACCTCGTCCCCGATTGGGACGCGCGGGTCATTGCCGACGCCGCGCATCCGAAGTGCAAAGCCATCGGCGAGATCGGCATGGACTTCCATTGGGACTTCTGCCCCGCCGATACCCAGCGGACGGTCTTCATCCGCCAGCTTGAGATCGCCGCGGAGCTT
>CAVCBG010000208.1:0-3517 GCA_963600285.1 Anaerovoracaceae bacterium | reverse complement strand
TCATCATCGCCGTCGAGGTCGGCTTCGAGGGAGAGGGTGCCGGTTTCCTGCCAGTCGAGGTAGTTGAAGAAGAACATGCCGTTGGCGGCCATCTCAAGCGGCTCCTCGAACTGAACCTCCAGCGTGCCCTGGTCATCCCAGAGGGTGAAGGAACCTTCGATCACGAACGTCCCGACGTCGAAGAGGCTGAGTTCGCTGTCTTCGGCGGGGAAGATCGCGATGCCGAGGTCGCCCTCGTCGTAGTTGTGGTAGATGATGAAGTCCGCGTAGGCATCCGGGATGGAGACTTTCCTGCCGAGGACTTTGTAGCTGACGGTGAAGTTGAAGTTATATTCACCGTAGTCATCCGAGATCGTGAAGTCGATCCCCGGCATCTTGTTCGGCGTGGCCAGGACTTCGAAGAACTCGAGGTCGGAGTCCATTTCCTCATAGTAGGTCGGCGGTTCGTAGATGAAGTTCGGGTAGATGTAGCTCTCGACGATGTTCGTCAACTTCAGAACGCGGCCCGGAGCGGTGATGACGGCGTCGAAGGTCTCGGCCTTCTTGCTCGTGTTGGACGGCTTATTCATCCACGCGTAATAGGAGAGGTCGTTCGGCAGCACGGCGGAGGCGCGGCCCATGGTGCGGCTGACTTCCACGCCCGGGATCTCCTCGTAGGAGGTGTCGTTTTCCCAGTCGTAGCCGCTCTTGCGTCCGTCTTCGTCCTCGATGTAGATATTGATGTCGGAGGAGACGGAGATCTTGTTGCTCTCGGTGCTCTCGGTGGACGGCTTCGCGGTCGGGATGGCGGTCGGGCGGACCAGCGGCTGCGGGGTCGCGGTCGGGCTGTTCGGGCGCTGGGTCGGGAAGACGTAGGAGTCGGAGCTGCTCGAGGAACCGCCGGAGGAGGACGGCATGAAGATGTCCCAAATGGAGGACGAGCTCGAGCTGTCCGAATAATCGTAGTCGTACCCCGTGTCATACGGGTTGATGAACGGGCTGAGGATGTCCCAAATGGAGGAGGAACTCGAGCTGCTGTCCGGGACCGCGGTCGGATAAGTATAATCGGAGCCGGAGTCGGACGGGTTGATGAACGGGCTCAGGATATCCCAAATGGAAGAGCCGCCGTCGGACGGGGTGTACGGATAGTACGGATTGCTGCTCGAGGACGAGGACGAGGAGGAAGAGCCGGTGCAGAAGTCGCACTTGAAGGTGCCGAGGCGCGGTTCAAGCGGGCAGATCTGGATCGGGTTCGTCTTGCCCTTGCCGGAGTAATCCGCCGTGTTCGTCCAGGTGTTGGTGGAGGTCTGATAGGACCAGGTGTCCTTGCTCGTGTCTACGGTGATGTAACGTTCCTCATTCGGGTAATTGTTGTCGTAGACCATGATGTAATAGATATTGTTCGAGTGCTGAACAATGGCGTAGGCGGTGATGGCGTGGCCGCCGCTCATGTTGCGCTGATAAATGCCGAGCGGGATCGGGCCGTTGCCGTTCTTGAAGTGCTTCGTCAGGTATTTGACCTGGTTCGTCGGGGTGTCCTCAATGATGTAGTCTTCCATGAACCACTGGGTCGTGAACCAGTACGCGATCTCGCGCTGGAGGGCGGTGTTGTTTTTCAGGGTGAGTTTGTTGACGCTGCTGTTGCCGAAGTCGGAAGCGCTTTCGGTGCCGTTGTAGAAGAGGGAGCTCAGGACCGCCATGCCTTCGCAATGGCCGTTGGCGACGACGCTGTTGATCTCGTTCATCCAGCTCTGGGCGGCTTTGGTCAGGGTGCAGTTACCGTTGGAGTCAATGGATTTGCAGACCTGGTCGCCGTACATGCGCTGCATTTCAGCCGCGGTCAGGTTCTGAACCTTGAAGCAGTTGCCGTAGAAGTTGTCGAGGCAGACTTCCGAACCGTAGTTTTCAAAGCCGAAGCCGTCCGTAGTGACGCGGAAACCGCTGTCGGCCGTGATGGTGTCTTTCGCCATGACGCCGGTGAATGCCGCGAGCGCCAAGAGGCACGCGATACAGAGAATAAGTACACGTTTCATATCCGAATTCCCCCACTCTAAAGATGGTTAAAGTATAAAGCAAAAACGTCGGTTTTTGGGAAATTCGTTCGGCGCTTATTCGCCGTTCGGGATCAGGATCCAATAATTCTTGTGGATGTTGTTGACCTGCTCGATGTCCGCCTTCCCCGCGTAGTTCGTCCGCAGCGTGTCAATGAACCCGTCGAGCTGCTCGGGCGCGGTGAAGCGGCGGTTCGTGCCGGTCTCCGTCGGGAAGATCCAGCATTCGCCCGCGGTCAAGGCTTCGCCGTTCACGAGGCTTTGGTAGGCTTCGTCGCGCCGTTCTTGGGTCGCGGTCCAATACGCGTTGAGATGGATCGGCGCGGAGATCATCATGTCGGTCGCGAGATTGTGGTCGGCGAGCCAATACGCGAGGGGACGGTCGCTCACGCAGTCAATGACGCGCACGGTCGAGCAGTTCTCCGCGATGGAATCCCACGTGGAGGAGAGCTCCGGCAGCTCCGCGCGGGCGGAATAGTTCTCGTGGAGCGTGGTAATGGCGGGCGCGATCTCGAGGATCTGCAGCGCGGCCGCGGTCAGGACGATGAGGCGGCGTTTCCGATTCGCGAAGGTGCGGGCGAGCAGGACCAGCGCCAGGAGGTACAGGGAGTAATAGGGGACGAAGAAGAAGCGCGCGGAGGAGCGGAAGATGTCGCAAAGGCGAAGCAGCGCCTCCGGCAGAGGAATTTCAAAAAGAAGGCTGCCGCCGAGGGTGACGCGGTTCGAGATCGCGTACACGGTCAGCAGGAACATCAGGATGACATACTCCCGATGCCGTTCGCAGATGCCGCGGAGGGACTTGCGGTTGAGAATGAGCATGACGACGAGCAATACCAGCGCGGGCAGGCCGAAGTAATACATGCCGTCCTGCTGCTCGGGGAACTGCCCGAGCTCCGGGATCAGCGCGGACCAGCGCTCCGTCTGTTCGGAGATGGGATTGACGAGCGCGTTGAGGTTCAGGGAGTAATACCCGAAGCCGGATTCCGGGTCGATGGACGCGGTGCCGAACACGCCGATGAGGAAGCCGAACGCGGCGCTGACGAGCATATACAGCGCGAAGCGTCCGAGCGGACGCCAAACGTCGCGGCTGAGCCGGGCGGTTCGTATCTCCGCGAAGAGGATCACCGCCGCGGTCATGGCGAAGAGGTAGGGATGCGTCCCGAGGGCGAGGCAGAGCAGCGCGAGCGCGGAAGGGATACGGGCGCGGCTGCGGGGCTTCGCGGAGAGGAGAAAGTAATACGCCATCGCGGCGAGGATCAGGTAATGCGACGCCAGCGCGGTGTGGCGGAATTCGCGTTCGATCATGGCGGAGGAGAAGCAGAAAAACAGACTGCCGAGGTCCGCGAAGACTTTATCCTTAACGAAATGCTGCAATAAGATCGCGGCGAACGCTCCCTGCAGGATGAAGCAGAACGCGGCGTAGATTCCGAAGAATTGGAAGCGCTCCGGCAGGAGCGGAGAGAGAAGCTTAAAGAAAATCGAGACGA
>CAVCBG010000207.1:0-3546 GCA_963600285.1 Anaerovoracaceae bacterium | reverse complement strand
CAGGGGATTCCGGCGGATGATATTGACGCGTTTTTGAAGAAGGAGCCGATTTGCTGGTGCGCGGAAACCGCGGATGGGAAAATCGCCGCCGGGGTGGCCTCTTGGAATGAAAACGGTGAGACCCGGTGCGGACGGTTCTTCGTCATCCCGGAGGAACGCGGACATCATCTCGGGACCAAGCTGGCGCGGTTCATGTTCGAGGATCTGTTCGATATGGGCGTCGAGACGATTCATATGGAAGCCCGCGACACGACGGTGAAGATCGTCCAAAGCATGGGCGGACGCGTCGTCGGGGAAACTTTCCAATTCTTCGGGGCGAATGAAACGCCGCTCGTGCTAGAGAAAAAGGATTATATCAAGGAATAATAAAAGACCGCGGAGCGTTCCGCGGTCTTTCTCATTTCAGGCTTGTTTTTTCATCTGTTTATCGAAGATGAAATAGACGACGCAGCCGACGGCGGGGACGATGAGGCCGAGGAGGGCGGTCACCGGGTCGGAGACGGCGGTATTGACAAGGCAGGCGATGTTGATCAGCGCGGCGATGATGACGGTCACGGCGCCGCCCCAGACCTTGTACGGACGGTTCATCTCCGGCATCTTCTTCCGCAGAACGAGCACGGCGAGGATGATGAGCGTGTTGTAGCACTGCGTCGCGAAGACCACGAGGGAGGTCAGCTGGCTGAGGTCGCGGAACCATACGAGCAGCAGGGAGAGCACGCATTGGCACCACAGCGCGTTGGTGGGGACTTTGTATTTCTCGTCGAGCTTGGCGAAGGCGGGGAAGAAATGGCCTTCCTGCGCCATGGCGTAAGGCAGACGCGGGCCGGCGATGGTCATGCCGTTGACGGAGCCGATCATTGAGATGACCATGCCGACGGTGACAATCACGCCGCCGGCGGAGGCGAAGAGCCGTTTGGAGGCGACGGTGCCGAGGTAATATTCTCCGCTGTTGATCAGCTCGGTGATCTCGTTGATGTCGAGCACGCGGTAGATGGCGAAGTTGAAGAGGATGTAAATCAGGGCAATGCCGCCGATGGAGATGATCAGCGCGAGCGGGAGGTTCTTCTTCGGGTTCTTGATCTCCTCGGCGACGAGGTTGAGGTTCGTCCAGCCTTCATACGCCCAGAGGGTGGCGACGGTCGCGAAGGCGATCATCGTGATCATCTGCGAAACGGAGGTGACGCCTTCCGGCGCGGCGAGGGAGAGGTTCGGCGAAACTTTCCCGAAGATCAGGCCGCCGAACATGATAATGGCGATCGGGATCAGCTTGGCGATCATGGTCAGGCTCTGGAAACGGCTGCCGCCCTTGATGCCGAAGGTGTTGTAAAGGGTGAAGAGGATGATCAGCACGGAGGCGACAATTTTCTCCGTGGTGCCGCTGAGGCCGAAGATGGCGGTCAACGCCAGGACGCCCGCGGAGATCGAGCCCGGAAGGCTGATGAGCCAGCCGGAGAAGCCGCTGAGGAAGCCGATCAGCGGATGGTAGGCGATGTTCAGGTAGACGGAGGAACCGCCGGCCTTCGGCATCATCGCGCCCAGCTCCGCGTAGCACAGCCCGCCGAGCAGGGAGATCAGGCCGCCGATGGCCCAGCAGACCAACGCCCAGCCGAGGCTCATCCCGGCGCGCATGAGTACGTACGAGCCGAGGTAAAAGATGCCCCCGCCGATCATAATGCCGCCGAGGATCGAGATGCCGCCGAAGAGGCCGATCTCACGCTTGAATTCGGTTTCCTCGGAGCCCAGGTTTTGTTCCAATGCTTTTTTATCTTCCATTGTTTATCCTTATAAATTTGTTAAGGTCGATAATACCTTAAAGAATGTCGTGAATTTAAAACTCCGCGGAGCGGTAGACAATTTCGCCTTCGACCATGGTCATGACGGCGTTCGTCTTAAAGAAATCTTCCGGCGGGATATTGTAGATGTCGTGATCGAGAACGGTAAGGTCGGCCGCCATCCCGGGTTTCAGGATGCCGGTGACGTCCTCGTCGTACGCGGCGTAGCTGCCTTCCTTCGTGAACATCGCCGCCGCCTCGTCAAGGGAGATGCCGTTCGCCGGGTACCACGGCGCCGCGTCCACGGAGGGCTTGCGGGTGACGGCGTAATACATGTTGGGGATGGGGTCGAAGCTTTCCACCGGGCAGTCGGAGCCGCCGGACATATGGATGCCGAGGTCGAGGAAGCGGCGCCAGTTGTAACTCTGTTCCGCCTTCTCCTCGCCGACGCAGTCCGCGACGATGCGGGCGTCCGAGCGGATGAACACCGGCTGGACGTACGCCAGCAGCCCGAGATCACGGAAACGATCCTGCTGCGAGGCCGACATGATCTGGCAGTGGATGATGCCGCTGCGTCGGTCATCCGCGGGGTACTTCGCGGATTCCTCGGCGAGGACGTTGAGCACCTGTTCCAAGGCGGCGTCGCCGATGCAGTGAATGACGGCCGAGAAGCCGTTGGCGTACGCGGTGCCGATGAGTTCGCGGAGCTCTTCGTCGCTGAAGAGGAAGATGCCTTTGGCGGCGGGATCGTTGCGGTAGGGCTCAAGCATGGCGGCCGAATGCGCGCCGAGGGAGCCGTCGCTGACGACTTTCAGCGGGCCGATCTTGAAGCGGCCGAAGCGTTGATTGTAACGGTAGCCCTCGTCCAGGAATTCTTGGAAGCCGGCGGGGGTGAGGAAACGGAGCTGTTCGTAGACGCGGATGGGAAGCTTCCCGTCGGCGGCAAGCTCCCTGTAGGCGCGGAGGATCGTCCGCCAGCTGCCTTGGGAGAACATCTGGCAGTCGTCGGAATGGACGCGGGTGAGGCCCTTCGCCGCGGCGGCGTTCGTGATCTGCAGGATCATGTCCTTGATCTCGTCGATGTCCGGGGCGGGGAGGGTGTCCGCGGCGCGGTTGACGCTGACTTCGCGGATGTATCCGTTCGGGAGGCCGTCTTCGCCGAAGTCAATGGTCTCCGCGGTGCCGGGGCGTTCGTTCATGAAGCCGGTGAGCTCGAGGGCTTTGGTGTTCATGCAGACGATGTGGCCGCAGACGCGGGTCAGGTAGATGGGGACGTCGGCCGAGATGGCGTCGAGGTCGTGCCGGTCGGGGAGCTTGTGCGTATCGCTCCAGTCGTCCTGATTCATGCCGCTCGCGACGAGCCACTTGCCGGCGGGAAGATCCGCCAACGCGGCGGTGAGGCGTTCCCTGGCTTCGGACCAGGAGGTCACGAACCAAAGGGAGACCTGCCGCAGCAGGGAGGCATAATACACGACGTGCATGTGGGAGTCGGTAAACCCGGGCAGCACAAGCCGCCCGCCGAGGTCGATCCGCTCCGCGTTGGGGGAGGCGGATTCGAGAACGTCGGCGTTACTGCCGACGGCGCGGATGAATCCGTCTCGGATTAAAACAGCCTCCGCCCGCGGGGATTCTTGATCGAGTGTGTGGATATTGCCGTTGAAAAGGATGGTGTCCATAGCGGTTCTCCGATAAATAAAAATCGCCTTTATTTTACTACTCGGAGGATGAGATACATGGGAAAAGTGATGGTGAATATTAGTTGCGTATAACCGTT
>CAVCBG010000206.1:0-3554 GCA_963600285.1 Anaerovoracaceae bacterium | reverse complement strand
ATCCACGCCATTAGCAATTGCAGATTTTGTCGGAGCACACATTCGCGAATTACTGCTTGAAAAATACTGGTTCGCTTCCTCTATGCTCAATAAGAAAACCATATCGACTGTTGAATTGCGGATATTGCTATACGGAACATTCGTTTGAAGAATTGATTTCTTTTCCACCTCACTGAACGCGGTATTATAAAAATCTTTATTCAGCCATTCGCGAAGAGTGCAGTTAGCCCATATCCCATGCTCGCTCACATTGTTATAAGGTTGGGAATCCAACGCAAAACGGCTGATTGCCAACAATTTATTTTCTTGCTTGTCAAGTACAAGCCACTCGATATCTTCTTTGCCGTTGGAAAGATCATTATCTTGTTCATAAGTACCAAACGTGATAGTATCTCCAATCTGAACAAGAGTGAGTTGATATTCGGGATGCTCACTCAAAAATTTGTTGCTAATTTGTAGATCTTGTAAAAGCTCATACGCGGAGGCAGAATCGCCGGAATCTATGAGCGCCATCGCACGATCGTATTTATTGGACGCGATCTCATCGGTTTTTCCGATTTCTTCAAGCAACTCATACGCGGCATCATAATCGCCGGAATTTATGAGCGCCATCGCTCGATCATATTTATTGGATGCAATCTCATAGTCATTCCCGATAACTTTGAGCAACTCATACCCTGTCTCATAATCACCAGAATTGATATAAGCCATCGCCCGATCGTAAATCACATCGGTTTTCCCAAGCTCCTCAAGCATCGGGTACGCCGTTTCGTAATCGCCGGAATCAAGCAGAGACATCGCGTTGTTCAGCCTTTTTTTCGGCTCGATCACAGCCAGGTATACAACCAATAAGACCAAACAGACTAAAGCGGCAATGATCAATATCCGCTTTCTCTTCGCTGCCTGTGCCGTTTGACGTTCGGCTTCCAGCCGATCCGCTTCTTCCTTTGCTTTGATTTCCGCGATTTTCTTCCGACAAATCGTAATTTGTTCATCCGCGTCTTTCCATCCGGGAATGCTTTGGAACTTTTTTATCGCGCCTTCATAAGCATAAGTGGTATCCCGCTCTTGGCAGGATTTCGCGAAATTATAAATCGCGTCTTTACGACAGATTTCCGCTTTGTTACGGCATTGAGCCGCCATTTCATCGGCATTCATAAAACCGCTGATGCTGCGGAACATATCTGCGGCGGTCATGCAGACGGTTGCGGTATTCGCGGTGTTCAGTTTGTTTAACGCGTTATTGTAGATTCCCTCCAAGCGGGCATTCTCATTGCGGGTATTGATATACGCGATATCCTGATTCAGCTTTTCCGCCAACGACGCGTCAAACCGGCAGACCTTTTGATAGTTATTGCTGCTGTCGAACGGCTGCGGGGAATCTTTAATCGCGTCCGTTGTTTTCGCGTGAAGCTCTACCATCAGCTTGCCGAGATACGCCCACGCGTTTTCGGGCTCAATGTCAAGCACCTTTTCACAGTACGCGTCGGCTTCCTGAAAGTTGCCGTCCTCAAGGAACATAAACACGCGCTTGATCAACGGCGCGGTATTTGTATTCGCCCCACCCTGCTGAACAACGACCGTCTCCTTGACCGGCTGCTTCGGCGCGTTGACGGCGGTGATTTTCTTGATCCCGCGGATCAGGTCCTGCATGAAGCCGAGCTTCGACATATCCTGCGCCTGCAGATGGGAGAACTCCTCCGGCAGGTCGTACGGATCCATGTCCTTATACGCCGGGATCAGCACCTTCTTCCCGCCGCTTTTCCGCACCAAGGCGAGGTATCGCGACCACTCATTCTTCACCCACACGGCGTTGAAATACTCCGGCTTCGTGCCGAGGACGACCATGACCTTCGCGGAGTTGAGCGCGGCGAAGATATACGGCTCGTACGCAGTGCCGAGTTTGTCCTCCAGCGTGATGCGGGAGAAAAAGACCTTGAACCCCTCCTGCGTCAGCTGATGATAGAGGTCATTCGCGAGGACGCTGTCCATCGTCCTGCGGCCGTTGTTGTCGGTCTCCTTGTAGCAGATGAAGACGTCGAACGGCGCTTCCTTCTGCGAAATCTCGAGGATGCCTTTCTGAATGTCGTCGATGGCCTTCGCCTCGTCCTCGTAGATCACGCGCTGATAACTGTCCGCGTACTGCAGCGCGGATTTGTAATCTTCATCGGAGAAAATCGAGGTATACTGCGCGCGGTTGACGGTCGGGACGCGCTTGTGGGTGGCGGGGTCTTCGACGTATTCAATGCCGTAGCGGCAGAGGACGAGCGACCAGTAAGCTTCGGCGTCGGTGCTGTCTTCATTGAGGATCTGCTCGTAGATGCCCATCGCCTTGTCGTAGTCATTGTTGCGGCGGAAGTGATTCGCGCGGTCGTAAAGATTCGCCTTTTTCTCGTCGTCCAGGCGGGGGAGGGTCTGCCTGCTCCCGCAGCTGTCGCACACGCCGACAGTATCCCCGGGGTTGAACTCGATCGTTCCCCCGCACATTTTGCATTTGAAGATTGCCATATGCTGTATACCCTTCTCTGTTTATTCGTTTCGTGTCAATATCAATGAATTACTTCAGCGCCTTGCACTTCCGGTTCCGGTCGGCAATCAGATCAACGAGCTCGTCGGCAAGGGCGGAGGCGTCCTCACCGGCGGAGACTTTCGCCGAGAAATCGCTGAACTTCCGCTGAATTTCCGACTCGACCGCGGCCAATTCCGGGCTGCTCATCGGGTCGGAATACCGCAGCGCCTCGGCGACCTTTTTGCACGCGGCCTTGGCCTCGGCGGTCTTGGCATTGCCCTGCAGGGATTCGGCGTCGACGGTGAGCAGCTTGATGAACTGCGTCTTCGCCTTCGTCTTCTCCTGAACGGCGTCAACCGCTTCGCCGGCCCAATCGGCTTTGACAACCGCCGCCACCGTGAAGGCCGCGATGATCACGCAGACGACCGCCGCGATCCATGCCGGGCAGCCGGGGATCAGCATCAGGATCCCGCCGAGCACCGTCATGAAGATCAGCCCGCGGTAACTGACCGTGATCAAGGGAATTCGGTAAAACAGTTTCTCCGCGGTCTTCGCCCGGAACGCCTTGGCGGCGCAGAGGAGATTGATCAGGAAGGCGGCAATGACGCACGCCCACGCGATCCAAAACCGCGTGTCGTACGCGATCGTGTAGCCCGGAATGATGGGGCGCACCAAGAACACAATGGCGTTGAAGGCGGCCAGGAATACCAGCCAAACCAGCGCGTAGGATGTGAAATTCTTTTTCATGCTGTGCTCCTCCTTTGATTAAAGCTTCGTCCCGCATTCAAGGCAGAACTTCGCGCCGTCGGGGACTTCCTTGCCGCAATTCGGGCAGACGGAAATCAATTTATGCCCGCATTCGGGGCAGAACTTGCCCTTCGCCACCGTCTTCCCGCACCCGGGACAGACGACCGTGCCTTCCGCGGCGGCTGTGACTTTTTCGCCGCATTCCGGGCAGAACTTCGACCCGGCCGGGATCGACGTCCCGCACTTCGCGCATACCGTCTTCGGCGCCGCTTCATTGCCCGAGGCAGCGGAGAAGACA
>CAVCBG010000205.1:0-3554 GCA_963600285.1 Anaerovoracaceae bacterium | reverse complement strand
TTGCCTTCCGTGTTGACGGGGAGGTACTTCACGCCGTCCACGAGCATATAGTCATAATTCGGGCTGCTCCAGCGCAGCACGGCCGTGTACCCGTCCGCCTCCGGGCGCAGCTCCACCGGGGAGTCCACGGTGGTCTTTCCCGAGCCGCCGGTTAAAGCAACATTGACCCAAAGGCTTGTCCCTTCGGGTTCGGGACTCTTCGCGGAGCAAGCCGCGAGGAGGATCAGCAATAGGAAGGCCGCGATGAGGCGGAATGTTTTCTTCAGCATGGCGTTTTCCGGAAAGTCGAAAGGGTGAAGTCCGGTCCGTAGACTTCACCCATCGAATGGTTTTATTTACTCAGCGGCAACGGGGTCGGAGACGCTCACGACGTGGTCGTACCAAACGCCCTTCGTGCCGATCACGGCAAGGTCGAAGTCAACATCAATGCCCGGGACCGGGATGTCGTAGCCGTAGACTTCTTCGCTCAGACCGTCGGAATAGGTCACCGTGTCAACGGTCGGCTGCAGCAGCTCATCCGCGGAGGCGTTCTGCGCGTCCTCGGCTTTGCCGACGTAGAGGTTGACAATGGACTTGGAGACAAGGGAGACATGCAGCGTCCCGGCGCCGTCGGCAACGGTCAGCGTGCCTTTGCCGTCAACGGCTTCGTTCGCGCGGAACATGGAGCTGTCGGTGTTGAAATTGACGGTGTAAACGCCGTCCGCGAGGGAAGCGGTGCCTAAGGAGGCAATGGCGTCGCCGGAATGATTGATATAAAGCTGCTGGACAGCTTCAATGGAGCCGAGACCCGCGACCTGGCAGTCAACGGCGTCGAAGTAACCGGAGGCCTTGAACAGGCTCAGCCAGGAATCCGCGTCCTCACCGGCCATGTCGTTATTGGCATGGTCGCCGGCGACAACCATCAGCGGACGGAGCACGACGTTGGTATAACCGCCTTCGTGGACGGATTCGATGACATTCTCGACGGCGGTGAATTCGGGTTCGCCCTCAACCGTGCCGATGAAAGCGTTCTCGTAACCGAGGTCGTCCATCATGGTCTGCATCTGGCTGTAAGTGACCTTGGCGGCGTGCGCGGTGCCGTGGCCCATGAAGACGAACGCGGTACCGGCGGCGGCAGCTTCATCCATGGAGGCAAAGCCGGCGGTTTCCAAGGCGGCGGAGACAACAGCTTCCGCGACAGCCTGTTTATCCTCGTTGATCACGGTCGCGTCCGAACCGACGGGACCGAGCAGCGGTTCAGCGATGGTCAGGGTCTCGAACTTATCGGCGTAAGCGGCGGCCGCTTCGGCGAGTTCGTCATACTCGGCACCGTGCATGAGGTGGGTCGGCTGGATGACGAGATTCTTGACACCGTTCGCGACAGCGCGGTCGAGGGCCTGATCCATATTGTCAATGAATTCGCCGTCGCGGGCCTGGACATGATTGATGATGATCTGCGCGGTGAAAGCGCGGCGGACGGACCAGTCCGGGTACGCGGCCTGCAGCGCCTTCTCAATGCCGCCGATGTCATTCGTGCGGCTGTCATTGAAGGAAGTGCCGAAGCTGACGACGAGCAGTTCATTTTCGCCGATGCCGTCCTCATTGAGCGGATCGTCGAGAGAGGCGTCGCCGGTATCGCGGCCGAAATAATCCGGATCGGCGTTTTCGCCTTCGACCATCGCCTGCTGTTCCGGGGTCAGCGCGTCCCAAGCGGCCTTGGCGGCGGCACACTGCGCGTCGGTGTCGGCGGTACGCGTCTGGACATAGATCGCGTCGATCAAGGCGGCGGCTTCGTCGGCGGCTTCATCAGCGAAAACGCCGGCGGCCATTGACAGGCTCAGCATGAGCGCGAACAGAATTACAAACAATTTCTTCATAATGGTTCCTTTCTGTCTGCTTTCACGAGATGATTGAACCGAATAAAAAAGGGGAGCACCTCCGCAAATGGAGGCGTCCCCGTGAAAGCGTGTAAGGAGCCAAGCATTTGAGAGAAGCGGGATCTGTGGACCGCAGATCCATGTTTCCGCATACAGGCAGGTCTCCTGACTTCCTTCAGCGCCGAATTTCTCTTCCCGGTTTCCCAGTGATCACGAAAACGGCTCAGGTACACAGTGACGGCATCGCTCCGGATTTTCACCGGATTCCCTTTTCACACGTCGATTACGGCGTGCACCTGTATGTTACAAACACTGTTTATTCAATTCAATGAAATTATATCATGTTCCGACCGAAGGTCTATACCCGAGTTTTAAAAATGACAGCGGGGCAGCGTCCGCGGACGGTATTTTCCGCGTAAATTTACGGATTTCCTCGAAAATTCCGCCTTTTGCGTCTTGACTTAAGCGCGCAATGCTGTTAAATTTAATGTACATACAATTAATCTCGAAAGGAGCATTAGCCTATGTATCAGTTTACTTACAGCATCCCGACAAAGATCAATTTCGGTCCGGACAAGATCCAGAATGTCGGGGAAGAACTTTCAGCCTTTGGGAAGAAGGTGCTTATTGTATATGGCGGCGGTTCCATCAAGCGCACCGGTCTGTATGACAAGGTCATCGACTCCATCAAGAAGGCGGGCCTGACCTGGTTCGAGCTTCCGGGCGTGGATCCGAATCCGAAGGTGACCTCCGTCAACGCCGGCGCGAAGATCTGCAAAGACGAAGGCATTGACGTCCTCCTCGCCATCGGCGGCGGTTCCGTCATCGACTGTACGAAGGGTATCGCGGCGGCCGCCTTCTATGACGGCGACGCTTGGGATTTCTGCGTCGGTAAAGCTGCCATCGGCAAATGCCTCCCGATCGTGACCATCCTCACCTTAGCTGCGACCGGCTCCGAAATGGACGCCATCGGCGTGATCTCCAACGCGGAAACCGAGCAGAAGCTCATCATCGCCCACCCGAACCTCCGCCCGGCGGTTTCGTTCCTGGACCCGACGCTGACCTATTCCGTCAGCCAGTACCAGACCGCCTGCGGCAGCGCCGACATTCTCTCCCATATTATGGAAGACTACTTCGTCAATGAAGAGGGCAGCATGTACATGCTCGACCGCTTCAAGGAAGGCATGATGAAGACCGTCATCAAGTACGCGCCGATCGCCCTCGCCCATCCGGACAACTACGAAGCGCGCGCCAACCTGATGTGGACCAGCTCCTGGGCCATCAACGGCTTCTCCGGCGGCCTGACCAACTGCGAATGGACGAACCACATGATCGAGCATGAGATCTCCGCGATCTATGACATCACCCACGGTCTCGGCCTCGCCATCGTCACCCCGCGCTGGATGAAGTACATCCTGGATGAGACGACCGCGCCGAAGATGCGCGAATTCGCCGTCAATGTCTTCGGTGTCGACCCGACCCTCTCCGCCATGGACGCGGCGAAGGAAGGCATTGCCTGCTTGGAAGACTTCTTCTTCAACAAGCTCGGCCTGAAGTCCACCCTCGGCGAAATCGGCATCGACGACAAGAACATCGATGTCATGGCCAAGAAGGCCTGCAACGGCAAGGCGACCCTGAACGGCTGGAAGGTTCTCACCCCGGCCCAGATCGCCGACATCCTCCGCGCGTGCCTGTAAT
>CAVCBG010000204.1:0-3570 GCA_963600285.1 Anaerovoracaceae bacterium | reverse complement strand
GCGGTTTCGGTCGGGACGGCCTCTTCAACAGTCTCTTCGACAGTTTCTTCCACGGTTTCAACTACGGGCGTCGCGGTAGCGGCGGGCTCGGCGTTTTCGAGAATGGGCTGCTCGTCGGAACCGTTGTTGTAATAATAGTCCTGAACGGTTTCCTCGACGCTCTGCCGTGAGATGACGAATAACGTCCCGGCGCAGCAGGAGACAAGCCAGCAGCAGCAGATGGCCGCGATTGCGATAATAAGGATAACGATTGTTTTGTTGCTCATGTTCACCTTCCGTTTCAATCAAAGGATGCTAATCTTCTACCATTGTTTCTAAATATTTTAACGCGTATTGGACGATTTCGTTTCGCGGATTTATTTTTGCCGCCTTATTGATGTCCGAAGCCGCGTTTTTATAGTCCTCACGGAGGATATCCGCCCAGCCGCGGTAGACCAGGAGAATGTCATCCCCGCCGTTCCGACGGAGCGGCTTCTCCAGCAGGGAGTCCATGTCGTCCGCGTATCCGAGATGAAGCAGGGCATTGAAAATGCCCGGGCGGTAGTAAAAATAGCGGTCGGGGAGCCCGTTCTCGATGGCCAGCTGATAATATTCCCAAGCGCCGGCGTAATCCTCTTCCCGCTGCAGGATCTCGGCGAGATTGTACTGCGCGTACGCGTT
The DNA here is from genome assembly GCA_963600285.1 of Anaerovoracaceae bacterium. Lineage (GTDB taxonomy): Bacteria > Chloroflexota > Anaerolineae > Anaerolineales > Anaerolineaceae > Flexilinea. Next base: position 2,910 of record CAVCBG010000204.1, on the reverse strand, counting down.
CTCCGGCAGCATCTCGCTGTCGGTGCGGGCCTTCGTCTCGGCGTTCCGGAGGTTCAGATCTTCGTAGAAATTCTCCGACAGCGCCTCAAGAACGTCGTCCTCCATCTCTTGCGGATAGACGACGATGTACGTCCGCTGGAAGGGATACCAGGCGGCGAGGAGATCGCTGCTGAGGAATGAATGCGCCCCCGGCGTGTTCGTGTCCTGGCAGATGAAGGCGTCGGTCTCCTCATCGTAGCCGTAGACCAGCAGATACCGTTCGGCAAGGCGGTCGTCGTTCAGCCAGGAATAGTAAGGCGTCTGGTCGAGAATGCGGATGATGACCGGGACGCCCTTGCGGAGCAGCGCGGTCAGGGTGTCCGCGCCGCCGTTGATGCGCTCAATGGCGGTGTATTTCTCCGCGTAGTTGTCCGTCAGGTACAGGTTCAGGTCGCTGAAGCTGACGGAGGGATCGGTTGATGAGGGATGGATGACGTCGGCGATTTGATATTGGTTCTCGGTCTCGCCCCAGAAGCGCAGATCGGCCGAGAGAATGGCCGCGGCGCCGTTGAAGAGGTCCGCCCGCTCAAATACCGGCGGGACCAGTTCGATGTGCTCGGATTCTTCCTCGACCTCCGTGGACTGACTGAATTGATAATTCAGGCTGGGGTCCAGGTATTCCCACTGCGCGACGTTCTCATATTCGGAAACAACGGTCTGCGTCACGCGCAGCTCCGCCAGCGGGTCGTCGCTGTTCGCGCCGGCGATGCCGCTCAGGTCTTCGGCGAAAAGAACTTCCTCATCCGGCAGCTCCGGGACGGAGTAAGTCTGCGGTTTGACGGTTTCCTCTTCGCCCATGCGTGTCGCGTCGAAGAAGTCCCTCGCGCTGTTTTTGATCAGGGATAATGCGGAATAAAAGGGATCGGCGAGGACCTGCCTGTATCGGGGCACGCGAAACGCCCACAGCAGGGCAATCACCGCGAGGATCAGGATGATCAGCAGGATCGTGCCGAAAGATGTTTTCTTCTCTTCGTAAAAGAATGGTTTGTACTTATTTTTCATTATTCCTGATCGAAACAAGTACGCCGAAGAGGATCACCAGCACCAATATCGCCGCGCCGACGAGCAGGCCGTCCGTCTCGTTCTGATTATCGAAGTAATCCGGGATCACATCCGGGAAAGACTCCGGAAGCTCTGTCGGGGTCGGCGTGATGGTCGGTGTGACCTCTTCCGTGACGGTGCCGGCGAGCAATTCCGCCGGTTTGGGGAGAAAATCCCGTCCGGCGATGAAGAAGAACACAATGAGAACAGCAAGGATCGCCAAAATATAGAATTTGAAAGATGTCTTGGTAGTCTTTTCTTTTTCGGACATGTGATGCGGACCTTTCTGTTTTCCGGATGTTAATTGAACGAGGCGGCGGCTTCCTCTGCCGCGGCTTCGGGCGTGAGCGCGTTCTTGATGACCTGAAGGATGGCGTTATTGATCACAGGCAGGAGTTTATTGGAAACCTGATTGTTGGGCACGAGGGAAGCCTTATCGGCGATCGCGCTGACGGTTTCGTACTCTGTCGAGGTCTCCCAGACGGTATGCCCGGCGGTGCGGACGGGCAGATACCCGGCGTGCATTGAGAACTCGTCATTGACAAGCTCGCCGGCCATGTATTCCGCGAAGGCGACAGCGGCGCCCTGCTTCGCGGTGTTCTGTTCGGTCATGACCAGGTTCCAGGAGGAGACCATCGGGTAATCAACCGGCTCTTCCTGCGTCGGCAGGGCAGCGAAGGACATTTCCTGCGTGCGGTAGTGGCTGTAGGATGAATAAGGAGAGATGATGATGTTCAGCGTCCCATCCATGAAGCGCTGCCAGACCTGGGTTTGATCCAAGAGCTGGGCAATGGACGGCGGGAACGCGCCGTTCTGTCCGCCGGTGACGAAGAAATTCAACGCGTCCACCAGCTTGGTCTGATCCAAGTACGGCTGACCTTGATCATTCGTCATCTTACCGCCGGCGTTGAGGTAGATGAAAGCGCCGAACATGGAAGAAGAAGACGCCGGAGCGAAGCCGATCGGCAGGCCGTGCGTCAGAATGCTGCTCCAGCTGCTGACGTCGGCATCCGCGCCGAGTTTCGCGGTGCGGTAGACGAGCACGATCGCGTCGCCGAGAACCGGAATGCCGTAGACGTTGTTGTCCACGACCGCGGCCTGGCGGGCGTAGCTGTACCAGCTTGAGGTGTCATTGAAGAGGGAGGTCGTGATCTGCTGCAGCAGTCCTCTTTGAACAGCGGACTCCATGTCGCTGCGGGAGAGCAGGACAAGGGACGGCAGGACGCTCTTGGCGGCGTTATTGGCGGCCGTCAGGGTGTTGAGAACGCTCGCGTCGCCGGTGGTGGCCTTGACGGTCAGCGTGATGTGCACATCGGGGTACTGCTCCATGTACTTATTGACCGCGTCCTGAAGCGCGCGGCCGGCAGGCGTATCCTGCGCCGGGTCGAACTGCGGCGGGATCCAGATCTCGAGTTCCTGAATTGTCGGGGTCGGGGTCGCTTCTTCCGCCGCCGCTTCTTCGACGATTTCAACCGCTTCGGCGGCAATGCTGACGGCCGTTTCCGCGAATTCCGCCGCTTCGGTGGGATCCGGTGTCGCGGTGACGGATTCACCTTCACCCGCGGTCACGGTACCGGTCGCGGCCTGTTCTTCAAGCGCGGTCGTGATTTCATCAACCCCGGCCGGCTCGGCAGTGGATCTGAAGCTGCTGACGATCATCCCGATCGGGTTGGTCGTGTCTTCAAGAATGCCGCAGCCGCACAGGAGCAGCGTCAGGCTGAGGAAGCAAATGAAACGTATTGCGAACGCTTTACGCGGAGTTTTCAACATAATGACACCTTTCTCTTTATCTTATTATAAGCGGTAAATGCCCGAAAGGCGGTAATTAAG
>CAVCBG010000203.1:0-3574 GCA_963600285.1 Anaerovoracaceae bacterium | reverse complement strand
CCACCCGCGCCGCGCGAAGCGCAAGGCTCAGGTTTGCGGTGAGATCACTGTCCAAGGTGAAGGACAGGGAAAACAGCAAAGTCCGGCGCCCGGGTTGGCACCTCATCCACCGCTGACGCGGTCCCCCTTCCCCTCGAGGGGAAGGCTTAAAAGCGCCCGATAAGGGAAGAATTGCTTCCTTTATCGGGCGCCGCTATTGACTATTGACTACTGACTATTGACTCTCTTTTCTCGTCTTCACTCCGACCACAACCATCCCCAACAGCGACACCGCCGAAATCACCGCGCCGAGGATGAAGCCTCTTGGGATAAACTCCATCGTGATCGTATGGGAACCCGCGGAGAGGGGCACGCCCATGAAGACATCGAATACCTCCACCGCGTCAACACGTTCGCCATCCACGCGGATGCGCCAGCCCTTGTCGTACGGCAGACTGAAGAACAGCAGCCGATCCTCGCTGACGTCCGCCGTGACGCTGAGGCTCGCGCCGGAAGTTCGTGTCACCGTCACCGGGTCGGCGGAGAGCTTCGCGAACGCCTTGCTGAGGGCGGCGCGGTCTTCATAGTAGAACTGCGCGTCCCGCAGGCAGACGGTATCCTCGTAGGGCGTCAGGCTGACATCCAGGGACTCGCCCGGCGTAAACGTTCCGAGGCTCAGGATGTTATAAGAGAAACTGTCAAAATAATCCCGGCTCCGTTCGCCGTAAGTCAGAACGGAGGGATGAATCTCGTCGGACGGGAAGAAAGCGTAGAGCGTATCCGTGCGGTCAATGTCGACCGTCCACTCATACCCCGCCGCGCAGCCCGCGTCATCCGTCTCAAGTGCCTGAATAAAGATCGGCGTGTCGTCCCCGGTCAGCGCCGCGTAGAGCGCGTTCTGCAGCGGGAAGCCCTCCAGCTCCGACGGAATGACAACCTCCGCGGCGCCCGGATCGGCGGCGAAGGCAACCGTCAGCGCCTCGTCATTGCGGTGAACGTACCGCGTCCCGTCATCCAGGACCGATTCATAGCCCTTGGCGACGTTCGGCGAATAGGTTACGAGGTATTTCACGCCGAGCAGGCTGTCCATCGCGGCGGTCGAGCCCTCCCAGTAGAAGAAGCGGTAGGGATAATAGCGGTAGCCGGCGCGGGGCAGGAACTGCATCAGGCTGTATTTGAGCGATGAGGAATAATGCGAAATACCGTAAGTGTCGAAGACGAATGCGTCGTTCGGCGTGCGGGTGTAGCTCTTCTCCACGCGGTAGAAACCGTCGTCGAAGGCTTTCAATTCGTCAAACAGCGCCTTGTTCGGCTCATAGAACGCGCGGTAATCGCTCACCGTGTTCGTGCGTTCGAAGGTGGTGTTGATATTGAGAATGTGATAGCCGTTGACGCCGAGCTCCGCGGCGCAGAGGACCGCCGCCAGCGCGGCGGCAGTGACCGTCACGGAGGACGCCGCGGTCAGCAGCAGGAAGCAGGCCGTAAAAGCGAAGCTCATCCACGCGTCCGCCGAAGCGAGCCAGCTGTACCCGGCCGTCCCGCAGAGGGCGCAGATGCCCGCCGTCAGCGCGAGTGCCGCGAAGTACGCGTACCCCGGCAGCGATTCGCGTTCCTGCCAGGCGCGGGCCGCGATGCCGATCATGAAGAAGCAGATACAGAAGGCGTACCGGAACGGCCACCATCCCGGGGTATTCAAGCCGTGCGCCAAGAGGTTCAGCGCGTTGATGGTGAGGACCGCCGTCAGGGCGAGGAACATCCCGCCCGTCACCAGCTTTTCACGCCGGGTGATCCGCTTCGCGAAGAAGTAGAGCATGACCAGCGCCAGCGTCAGCATCCCGCAGAACAGCGTGGGCAGCCCATCATAAGTGATCTGCCCCGTGTCATAGGCGGAGTTAAGCAGCTTGCTGAGCAGCTCCCGCGGTCCCATCAGCAGATCAAAGGTGAGAACGGAGATATCGAAGGTTTTCACGCTCCCGCCGAGCTGCAGCACCGTCGGGAACAGCAGCACCGCGTTCAACAGAGCGGCAATCACCGCGTTGACGATAAAGCGGAGGAGACGCTTGCCGAAGTCATCCGGTTTCAGCAGACAGTAATACACAAAATAAAACACGCAGAACAGGCAGATTTGGAAGCCGGAGTAATAGTTGATGAAAATCGCGGCGGCGAGGGAAATTCGGAACAGGCGCGGGGACTCCCCATCCAGCAGCCGTTCCAGGCCGAGAATGACCAAGGGGAGCATCATCAGGCTCTCCCGCAGGTTGGTGTTCTCCGCGTTGACGAACTGGAACGCCGACAGGGCGTAGCAGGTGGAGAAGATCAACGCCTCCGCGCCCATCTTCCGTCCGTCACGCAGATACGCCGCCATGGTCACGCCGCTGATGCCGTAGCGCAGGATGACGAGCAGCGTCACCGCCAGCGGCAGGTCTTCCGGGTCGAAGGCGCAGACGATCCAGTTCAGCGGGTTGATGATGTAAAAGGCGTACATCGCGAGCGTATCGTCGCCGAGGGATTTCGAGAAAGAATAAAAGAAACTGTTTTCGCCGGAGAGAATCGTTCGCAGATAGGCAAGCCAATCGCCGTACTCTCCCCACATATCATTGATAAGGAACGTCTTCTCGCCGAAGGGCGTAATGCCGAGGATCAGGCAGAGCAGCAGCAGAATGCCGCAGGGAATGCAGAACGCCGCGAGATAGAAAGCCCAAGCCCCGCGCAGGCAGGAGAGCACCATGCACAATCCGCACAGCATCGCCGCGGGAAGCATCAGCGCCGCGGTCCACAGCAGCAGCTGCAGCGCGAAGCTCAGCCCGGAGGGGATCATCCCGCCGGTCAGGATCACGCGGTACGGCTGCTCGGCCGGTTCCAACGTCATCGCGCCGGAGGGCGTCTCAATCTCCGCGGTGCCGTCATATACGGAAAGGCAGAACACCGTCAGGTGCGACGGAGACCATCCGTTGACGGCAAGCTCCGCGGCGGGGTCGGAAGTCTTCAGCAGCGGACCCGTGTCCGTCTCTTCCGTATCCCATTCGCCGGAGGTTTCGAGCGCGGCGAACGAGATATCCGCGTCCGCGTCCCAGAGGAAGGGATCATCCGTCAAGTCGCGCGGACGGAAGCGGTACGCCCAGCTCATCTCAAGCCTCGCGCCGTCATCCAACGCGGTGAGGCGGATGCCGTTCCAAGCGGGGAGGCTGAGGGGGAGGCGCATCAATTCCGGCGCCTTGACATTCAGCGCGAAAGCGAAGGTCAGGGACGCCGCCAGGCAGAGCAGGAAGCGCCCGGGCTTGCCATTGAAAACAAGCGTGAAAAGCGCCGCGGACAGCAGCCATACGCCGAAGAACAGTGCGGCTCCGACAGCCAGCTCCTTCATCGCGATCACGCCGTCGGCGTCCGCGATCCACACGAGATACAGGAACAGCGATCCCACCGCCGGCAGCAGCGCCCCGGCAGCGGCTTTGACATCAAACTTACGCGCGGATTCGTTCATTATCTGCACCTCAATCATCAATTGATACGCCGTCACGGACGGCTGATATTATTATATCCCGATAACGCGCGAAATCCCGCCCGGCTTATCGGGTATAATAAGCTCATGAACTTT
>CAVCBG010000202.1:0-3576 GCA_963600285.1 Anaerovoracaceae bacterium | reverse complement strand
TTGGAGAGGTCATTCGCCCAGCGGACAGCGAAGTTCATGCCGCGGTCCCAGGGGTAGATCTGGCTCATCGAGATCAGGTACAGGCCCTTGAGCGGGGTCTGCATGGCGGGGATGGCCTGCGAATGATTCACGAACGGCACCGGCTGCGCGTAATCCGCGGCGAACTTCGAGGCGCCGATGATCCAACTTTCATCGAAGTCGGGATTGATCTTCTTGAAGCCCGGGATCAGGCGGGCGAGCAGCTCATCCGTGGAGAGGTTGAAGTACTCATGCCCGCGCGGCAGGTAGTCGCCGGCGTAGACGATGGTCTCGCCGTTGTAGCGTTCTTTCGGGACGAAATTCGTGTGCTCGACCAGGGCGAGGAAGGGATAGCCTTCGGATTTCGGCAGATTGTACCAATAATACCCCTGCGGGGAGAGCGGCTGCTTGAGGCGGACGCACATCACCACCGCGCCGAGATGCTTCAGCGCGCGGAGCTGGCCGGCGTAGTCTTCCGGCAAGGACGGACACAGTCCGAGCATGGACTGCGGCGAGGTCGTGACGATGACGCGGTCGTAGCCGGACTTCGGCCCGTCGGCGCATTCCAAGCTCCAATGACCGTCGGCTTCTTGGGAGACGGATTTGACCTCGATATTGAAGTTCAGGCGGACGCCTTTGTCCTTCAGGTACGCGGCGATGGCGTCGAACATGGACTGCATCCCTCCGTCAAAGGTACCGAGAGAGGTGGAGCGGGAGTAGATCCGCGCCCAGAACCAAGCCATGTTGACCTTGTCCGCGTATTCGCCGAACTTGCCGATGAGCATCGGCTCCCACATCGCTTTGTAAGCGAACTCGCCGGCGTATTTCTTCATCCATTCCACCGCGGTGACCTTCTCCATCGCCTGCCAATTCTTCGTCAGCTTGAGGTAGACCCCGGCGAGGCCGAAGCGGATCTTATGAATGCCGTAGCCGAGGCCGGGATAGGCGATGGCGGCGGGGATGGTGTCGAAGGGGTAGAACTTCCCCTTGTGGTACATGACCGTCTTCGGCGTACGGTAGACGACTTTGTCCCGCAGTCCGAGGTCGCTCAGCAGTCCCAGCAGGTCGCGGTCGGAGGTGAACCAGTGATGATAAAAGAACTCGACCGAGTCCGTCCAGCCGTCCGCTTTGAAACCGCGGGCGATGCCGCCGGGTTCCGCTTCCTTTTCGTAAATATCGACGTCAAAACCGGCGGCGCGGAGATTCTTCGCCAGCGTCATGCCGCTGATCCCGCAGCCGATGATCGCGATTTTTTCCATAATTGTTTCCTGTCTTGATTTAAAACGTTTGACAGCCGTTGACTGAACCGGCTGTCAAACCTATTGCTTCGCTTGTTTAGAAGATCGCAGCCAGGAGGCTGATGATCCCCGCGCCGGCGCCGAGCATGCCAAGCATGGTCAGCATGCAGCAGCCGGATTTCTTCGCGGTGGAAGCCGGACGCGGCTCAACGGGAGCCGGGTTCGAGGCAACCGGTCTGTGGGCGGGAATGTGCTCGACGATACGCTCCGCGGCGGTCGCGGACGGACGTTTGCGTTCGGTCGCAACAACCGGTTCCGGATCTACCGGAATGCGGTCCGCGATGCGCTCGGCGGCGCTGGCAGACGGGCGTTTGCGTTCGGTAACGGCAGCCTGCGGCTTGACATCGACCGGGATACGGTCCGCGATACGTTCAGCCGCGCTCGCGGACGGGCGCTTGCGCTGGGTCTCGACGGTCGCCTGCGGCTTCACATCGATCGGAATACGTGTCGAGATACGTTCGGAAGCGCTCGAGGACGGGCGTCGTCGGGAAGTGCCTTTGGTTTCGCCGGAATTGCTGTCACGGCGTTTCATATTTTCTCTGCGATTTCCTTCTGCCATTTTTTTACTCCTCTTTTATTCGCCGCTGTCGGCGTCGTAATAAGTGTCATCTTCCGATGCGGTCGGCTCCGGCGTCTCCGTCGGGGACGGGGTCGGGGTCAATTCGCCGTCAATCACATTGATGCTGATGGTCAGCGGGGTGAAGACGGTGTTGCCGTTCTCATCCGCGAGATACCACTGCATGTTATAGTTGCCGAGGGTCGTCGGCGCGGTGCACGGCAGGGTGATCCCAAGCGCGCCGCCCGGCCAGACATATTCGGACAGGGCCACTTCGGTCACATTGCCCTTGCTGAAGTTCGTGCCGCTGTTGAAGATGAGTTTGTAATCGGTCGTCCAGGTGGAGCTGCCGGTGTTCTCAAGCGTCCAGACGACGTTGAAGCCTTCGCCGAGGATGAAGTTCGAACCATCCGCCGGGGTCTGGCTCTGGAAACGTCCGCTCCCGGTGGCAACAGCCGTCGGGGAAGTAGAGGAATCGGTCAGCTCGCTCACCGGGATCGGGGTCGCTGTCGGCTGCAGCGCGTCAAGCGCGGCCTGGGTCTGAACCGCGGCGGCTTCTTCCGTCCGGCTGATGATGATATTCGCCGCGGCGGTAGCAGTCGAGTTCATCGCATTCTCCGCGTCTTGAATCACCGCTTCCTTGGTTTGTTCCGCCTGAACCGCGTCCTGCGTGGAGGTGGCGTTCATCGCCTGAATCTGGCTGTTATTGTTGACAATGATGCCGATGATAATACCGACAACAACCAGCGCGATGATCGCGATGCCGATGATCATGGCGTTCTTGTTACCCTTGAGCTTGGCGGCCTTGGCCTTGATCTTGGCGCCCAGGTTCTCATCGTCATCGTCCTCGTCATCCTCGGAGGGGATGGCGTTCGTGTAATAGGAAGCGGGCGGATAATACGCGCCGGTCTGCGTGCCCGAGGCGAGGGTGCGCAGGGTCATGCCGAACTCGCCCATGGTGCTCATACGGCCGGCAGGGTTCTTCGCGGTAGCCTGATAGAGGAACTGCTCCGCCTGCTGGGAAATGGTCGGGACGAAGTAGCGCGGGGACGGCAGCTGGTCGGAAACCTGACGCGCCATCGTGTCCAGCGGGGAGACCGCGGAGAAGGGACGCCGTCCGGTCACCAGTTCATAGAAGATGATGCCGAGGGAATAGACATCCGTGCGGGCGTCCGCGGCCATGCCCTGCGCCTGTTCGGGCGCGAGGTATTCGGGGGAGCCGATGCCGCAGTTGGCTTCATAAGTGCCGTAGCCGTGGCCGTTCTCGCTGAGCCACATAGCCAGCCCGAAGTCGGTCAGGACCGGGGTCTGGTTCGCGCTGATGAGGATGTTGCTCGGCTTCAGGTTGCCGTGAACGAATCCGCACTGGTGGGCGTAAGAGAGCGCGTCCGCGACCGGGATGAGCAGGTTCGCGGCCTGTTCAACCGGCATCTGCTGACCGGAGTACTGCGCGAAGCTGTTCCCCGGCAGGAGGTCCATCGTCCACGCGGGGACGTTATTAATGTAAGTGAAGTCGTAGGTGTGGATAATGGACTGGTTGGAAAGCGTACCCAGCGCGGCGATGAGCTGCGAATAGCGGGCGCCGAAATACTGAATGAACTCCGGCGACGCGGTTTCTTTACGCAGCATCTTCAGCGCGGCTTCGCGGCGGAAGAAGTTATCCCCGACGCGGTACACATCGCCCAGACGGCCTTTGCCGATCAG
>CAVCBG010000201.1:0-3578 GCA_963600285.1 Anaerovoracaceae bacterium | reverse complement strand
GATAAGATTGAATGGGTTCGCCGCAACATGCCGCTGCTTCGCACGATCCAGAAGCAGTTCGAGAAAGACCAGCCGTTCAAGGGGCTGAAGATCGCTCTGTCCGTTCATCTTGAAGCCAAGACGGCGTACCTCTGCCGTGTTCTGGCCGCGGGCGGCGCTGAAATGCATGTCACCGGGTCCAACCCGCTTTCCACTCAGGATGATGTCGCCGCGGCGCTGGCTGCCGGCGGTCTGAACGTCTACGCGTTCCATGCCTGCGACGAGAAAGTTTACAACGAATGCATCGAATACGTCGTCAAAGCGAATCCGGACATCATCATCGATGACGGCGGCGACATTCTCAACATGATGCACAACAAGTACCCCGAAATCGAAGCCAAGGTCTACGGCGGCTGCGAAGAAACCACCACCGGCATCGTCCGCCTGCGCGCGATGGAAAAAGACGGCGAACTCCGCTTCCCGATGTTCGATGTCAACGACGCGGACTGCAAGCACCTGTTTGACAACCGCTACGGCACCGGCCAGTCCGTTTTTGACGGCATCAACGGCACCACCAACCTCATCGTCGCCGGCAAGCACGTTGTCGTCGCCGGTTACGGCTGGTGCGGACGCGGCGCCGCCATGCGCGCCAAGGGCCTCGGCGCCAAGGTCATCGTCACCGAAGTCAACCCGGTGAAGGCGATTGAAGCGGTCATGGACGGCTTCGAAGTCATGCCGATGGACGACGCCGCGAAGATCGGCGACCTGTTCATCACCACCACCGGCTGCAACCAGGTCATCACCGAGAAGCATTTCTATGAAATGAAAGACGGCGTCCTGCTCTCCAACGCGGGCCACTTCAACGTCGAAGTCGACGTTGCCAAACTGGCCGAGATCGCTGTTGAGACCAAGGAAATGAAGCCGAACATCATGGGCTACAAGCTCTCCAACGGCAATTGGCTGTATGTCCTGGGCGAAGGCCGCCTGGTCAACCTCGCCGCCGGCAACGGCCACCCGGCTGAGATCATGGACATGAGCTTCGCCATTCAGGCCCTCTGCGCCCGCTACGTTGCCGAACACCGCGGCCAGCTCCCTGTCAAGCTCATCTCCGTTCCGCGCGAAATCGACGACTATGTCGCCCGCCTGAAGCTGGAAACCATGGGCGTCAAGATTGACACCCTGACCCCGGAACAGGAAAAGTACCTGAACAGCTGGCAGATTTAATCTTGCGTTTTATGGATGACCCCGTCCGCGGGGTCATTTTTTTACAGAAGGGAATAACATGAGCATTTTATTTGAACACGCTTCGATCCTCATCACCAACGAAAAAGACTTCTCCGTCATCAAAGACGGCTTCCTCGGCGTTGACGGCTCCGTGATTGACTACATCGGCACGGAAAAGCCCGCGAAGGCTTACGACGAAGTCCGCGACTTCACCGACAAGCTGCTGATGCCCGGCCTCATCAACTGCCACAACCACGCCGCCATGACCCTCACCCGCGGCCTCGGCAACGACCTGCCGCTGCAGGAGTGGCTCTTCGACAACATGATGCCGCTGGAAGACAAATTCACCGGCCGTGAAGTCCGCGCGGGCGCCGAGCTTGCGTTGCTTGAGATGATCGCCTCCGGTACGACTTCCTTCTCCGATATGTATTTCTTCGCCGACGAGACGATTGACGCGTGCCTGAAGGCCGGTATCAAGGCCAACATCGCCCGCCCGATCCAGACCTTCGACCCGAATGAAAAATACGAAGACAGCATCCGCCGCAAGGAAGCGTTCGAGATGTACGAGAAATATCACAACGCCGGCGACGGCCGCATCCGCGTCGACTTCTCCATCCATGCCGAATACACCTGCCGCGAGGAGTTCGCCCGCAAGCACAGCGAGGCCTGCAAGGAACGCGGTCTGAATATGCACATTCATCTTTCCGAGACGAAGAAAGAACACGACGAGTGCGTGCAGAAATACGGCAAGACCCCGGCGAAGTGGTTCTACGACCTCGGCACCTTTGAGAACCCGACCTTCTGCGCCCACAGCGTCTGGGTCACCGACGACGACATTGCCATTCTCGCGAAGACCGGCGCCTCCGTCGTGCTGAATCCCTCCTCCAACATGAAGCTCGGCAGCGGCTTCGCCCCGGTCCGCAAGTTCCTGGACGCCGGTGTGAACGTCTGCCTCGGCACCGACGGCGCCGGCAGCAACAACAACCTGAACATGTTCGAGGAGCTGCACCTGGCGTCCATCATCTACAAGGGCTTCACCCATGACGCCGCCAATGTCACCACCAACGACACCCTCCGCATGGCCACGATCAACGGCGCGAAGCTGCAGGGCCGCCCGGACACCGGCTGCCTGAAAGTCGGCAACAAGGCGGATATCATCGCCATCAATCTCGACGCGCCTCACCTCATCCCGAATCCGGACATCCCCGGCAGCCTCTGCTACACCGCGCAGGGCTCCGACGTCTGCATGAACATGGTCGACGGCCGCATTCTTTACGAGAACGGCGAATACCTGACCATTGACCGCGACCGCGTGATTGCCAACGTCAAGCGCGTCTACGCCGATCTCACCAAATAAGGAACGCTATGGAACGGCAGGATAAAGATCTGGCTTTTATGCTGCAGTACGAGAACGTCGCCTGGTACGAGGACGGCGACGTGCGCATTCTGGACCGCCGCGTCTACCCGACCACGGTGTCCTTCGTGCACTGCAAGACGCACGTGGAAGTGATGCAGGCCATCCGCGACATGGTGACCCAGTCCGCGGGCCCGTTCACCGCTTGTGCCATGGGCATGGCCCTCGCCGCCTATGAATGCCGGGACAAGTCCAAGGACGAGCAGATTGCCTACCTGGCGAAGGCCTCCGACACAATCAGTCACGCCCGCCCGACCACCGTCAAGCGAATGCAGGCCATCACCGAAGGCTGCCTCGAAGCCGCCAAGAAGGCGCTCGAAGCCGGCGTCCCGGTTCCCGAAGCCATCCGCGATCATGCCGTGGAGACGAACAACAAGCGCTACGCCAAGATCGGCAAGGTCGCCGAGTACCTCGTGGACATGATCCCGAACAACGGCACGGTCCTCACCCAGTGCTTCGGGGAGACCATCGTCGGGCAGATGCTGCGCGTCGCCAAAGAGCGCGGCAAGGGATTCAAAGTCGTCTGCGCGGAGACACGTCCGTACTTCCAGGGCGCCCGCCTGACCGCCACCGTTGCCCACGACATGGGCTTCGACACGACCGTCATCACGGACAACATGCCGGCGTGGTACATGGAGAAGGAAGGCGTCGACGTCTTCACCTGCGCCGCCGATGCCATCTGCCTGGACGGCCACATCGTGAACAAAGTCGGCACCTATCAAATCGCCATCGTGGCGAAGTATATGCAGGTCCCGATGTTCGTCACCGGCGCCCCCGACCGCGGACATCCGGACGCGGCTTCCATTCATATCGAGATGCGCGACCCCGAATTCCCGCTGCAGGCGATGGGCGTCCGCACCGCCGCGCAAGGCGTTCACGGATGGTATCCGTCCTTCGACATCACCCCGCCGCACCTCGTCTCCGGCGTCGTGACCGACCGCGGGATTTACTCCCCCTACGA
>CAVCBG010000200.1:0-3589 GCA_963600285.1 Anaerovoracaceae bacterium | reverse complement strand
CAAATCAAGTATAATTAATTGAATAAATTTCAATAAGGAGGACAAGCCATTGGAAAGCAATTCGATTGATTTGAACACGACCACCGTCGAAATGAAAAATATCGTCAAGATGTTCGGCAGTTTCAAAGCCAACGACGGAATTCAGCTGACAGTCCACAAAGGCGAGATTCACGCGATCCTCGGCGAAAACGGCGCGGGTAAATCCACGCTGATGAACATTTTGTACGGTCTCTACCGGCCTACGTCCGGTGAGATTTTCATTAACGGGAAAAAGGTCGAAATCGACAGCCCGAACAAGGCCGTCGAGCTCGGTATCGGCATGGTTCATCAGCACTTTATGCTTGTTGCTCCTTTCACCGTTACGGAGAACATTATCCTCGGCGCGGAGCCGCACAAGTCCCTCGGCAGAGTGGATTATAAGAAGGCCCGCCAGCAGGTGGTTGAGATCTCCCAGCGCTACGGTCTGAATGTGGACCCGGACGCGAAGATCGAGGACATCTCCGTCGGTATGCAGCAGCGTACCGAAATCCTGAAGGTGCTCTACCGCGGCGCCGACATCCTGATTCTGGATGAACCGACCGCCGCCATTACGCCGCAGGAAATTGAAGAACTGATCCAGATCATGCACAACCTCACCGCCGAAGGCAAGACCGTGATCCTCATCACCCACAAGCTGAAGGAGATCAAGGCCGCGGCGGATTACTGCACGATCATCCGTCAGGGTAAATACATCAACACCGTGAAGGTGGACGAAGTCGACGAGAACGACCTGGCCTCCATGATGGTCGGCCGCAACGTTGAATTCGTCGTCGAGAAGGAAGACAAGGTCCCGGGCGACGTCGTTCTTGACGTTCAGGACCTCCACGCCATCGACTACCGCGGCGTTGAAATTGTCAAGGGCCTCGACCTGAAAGTCCGCAAGGGCGAGATCATCGGTATCGCGGGTATTGACGGCAACGGCCAGACCGAGCTCGTCGAAGTGCTGACCGGCCTCCGCAAGGCCACCGCCGGCAAGATCACGATGAACGGCAAGGACGCCTACAACAAGACCCCGAAGGAACTCTTCGACATGGGCGTTTCCTCCATTCCCGCCGACCGCCAGAAATACGGTCTGGTGCTGGAGTTCTCCAACGCCAACAACATGGTCATCCAGAACATCGACAACGAGCCGTTCTCCAAGAATAAGATCCTGAATCCGAAGGCGATCAACGAGCACGCGGCCGAACTCGTCAAGAAGTTCGATATCCGCCCTGCCGGCTGCCAACAGCAGCCCTCCGGCTCGCTCTCCGGCGGCAACCAGCAGAAGGTCATTATCGCCCGTGAAGTGACGAACGACAAGGACCTGCTGATCGCGGTCAACCCGACCCGCGGTCTGGACGTCGGCGCGATTGAATACGTCCACCGCTACATTGTGGAACAGCGCAACAAGGGCAGAGCTGTATTGCTCGTTTCCTTCGAACTGGATGAAGTCATGAGCCTCTCCGACCGTATCGACGTCATCTTCGACGGTAAGATCGTCGGTTCCGTCGCGGGCAAGGACGCTGATGAAAAAGAACTCGGTCTGATGATGGCAGGAGGCAGCGCAAAATGAACAACAAAAAACAAAGCTTCTGGCAGAAATTAGTCAACAGCTCGGTCTTTTACACGATCCTCTCGATTATCTTCGGTTTCATCGTGGGCGCGATCGCGCTGCTGATCGCGGGTTACAACCCGATCACCTCCTACGCCGAGATGGGCAACCGTATCTTCGGCAGCGTCAAAGGCATGTCCTACAGCTTCATTGAATACGCGACGCCGTACATCATGACCGGTCTTTCGGTCGCGTTCGCCTTCAAGACGGGCGTTTTCAACATCGGCGCCGAAGGTCAGTACGTCGTCGGTTCCATTTTCGGATGCCTCGTCGCGATTTTCGTCCCGGCTCCGAAATGGCTGCTGGTTCCGCTGTGCCTGATCGTCGCCATGCTCGCCGGCACCCTGTGGGGCGTTGCCGTCGGCTGGCTGAAGGTCCGCTTCGGCGTGAACGAAGTTCTGAGCATGATCATGTTCAACTGGATCGCCTACTACCTCTCCAACTTCATTGTGAAGCTCGACGCGGTTGAAGTCGGCGGCGGCAAGACCTGGACGAAGATCATTCAGGACAACGCCAAGATCACCCTCCCCGACATGAATCACACCCTGTCGTCGAAGGTCCACGCCGGTATCTTCATCGCCATTATCGCGGTCGTCATTGTCTACTTCATCATTGACAAGATGACGCTGGGCTACCGCCTGAAGGCTGTCGGTTACAACAGCTACGCCGCGAAATTCGCCGGCATCAATGTTGACAAGAACATCATGATCGCGTTGGGTATCTCCGGCGCGCTGGCCGCGCTCGGCGGCTGTATGCAGGTGCTGGGCGTGACCTACAAGGTCAGCCAGTTCGCGGGTCAGGAAAGCTACGGCTTCAACGGCATTACCGTCGCGCTGATCGGCAGCTGCAACCCGTTCGGTGTTCTGCTCGCCGGCTTCTTCTTCGGCGCGATGAAATTCGCCGGCCTGCGCTTCGGTCCTCCTTCCGAAGTCGTCGACATCATGATGGGCTGCATCACGTTCTTCATCGCGATTTCCAGCCTGCTGAAAGAAATCTTCACTAAAAACAATCAGACAGGAGGAGCAGTCTAATGGAGCAATTCTTTACTACTCTGGGTATCATTCTGAACGCGACGCTGATGTACACGCCTCCGCTCCTTTACGCGGGTCTCGGCTCATGCTTTTCCGAAAAGTCCGGCGTCATCAACATCGGTATTGAAGGTATGATGACCGTCGGCGCGTTCACCGGTTCGGCAGTCGCTTACTTCTCCGGCAATCCGTGGCTCGGCTTCCTGTGCGCGGGTCTGGCGGGCGCTCTCTTCGGTCTGCTGCACGCCTTCGCCTGCATCACCTGCAACTCCGACCAGACCATTTCCGGTACCGCGATCAACTTCCTCGGCTCCGGTATCGCGATCTTCGTCTGCCGTCTGCTCTTCGCCGGCAACACGGAAACGCACCCGGTTGATAACAAGCTGCCGCGTATTCTGAACGGCTTCTTCGAGATGATGGCGTCGAACTTCCCGGACGGCATCGGCAAACTGTTCGCGAAGAACAGCTTCCTGGACCTGGTGTTCAACACCTACGCCTCCACGTACATCGTCTTCCTGCTCGTCCTCATCAGCTGGTTCGTCTTCTTCCGCACCCGCTTCGGTATGTGGCTGCGCGCGGTCGGTGAACATCCGCACGCCGCGGATACGCTCGGTATCAACGTCATCAAGACGCGCTACATCTGCGTGATCATCTCCGGCTTCCTCGCGGGCCTCGGCGGCGCTTCCATTACGCTGGCGACGATCTCCGCCTTCCGTCCGTCCGTTGTCATCGGCCAGGGCTTCATCGCCATCGCCGCGGTCATCTTCGGTAAGTACACGCCGCAGGGCACGATGTGGGGCTGCATCCTCTTCGGCTTCTGCAACGGTCTCCGTCAGATCGTCCCGCAGTCGGTTGTGCCGGTGAACCTGATCTCCATGATCCCGTACATCGTCACGATCCTGACCCTGGTCCTGTTCGTGGGCAAATCCCA
>CAVCBG010000199.1:0-3613 GCA_963600285.1 Anaerovoracaceae bacterium | reverse complement strand
AAGGTATTCCCCAGCGCCACGCGGATATCAATCGTGTCGCCGTCGCGTTCAACGGTCAGGTCGACGCGTTCACCCGGCAGGTGCTTGGAGATCTCGGCCTTCAGGTCGGCAGCGGAGGAGACGTCCTTGTTGTCGATCTTCAGGATGACATCGCCGGACTGCAGGCCGGCGTCTTCGGCCGGGGAGTCTTCGTTGACGCTGTCAATGAGGACGCCGTCGCCGCCGTTATCCTTGATGTAGGCGCCGAGGTAAGCGGTGCCGGCTTCCTGCTGCGGCTGAGCTTCGGTCTTCTCTTCGGCAGCGGCCTTGCGCTCAGCGGCGGTCGGGCGGGCTTCCAGAACAACGTCGACGTCCATTTCCTTACCGTCGCGGATGATGTGCAGGGTGACGGTGTCGCCGATGGAGGTGTTGGAGCTCAGGTAGGCGATGATGTCATCCATACCCTTGACGTCGCGGTCGCCGATCTTGGTGACAATGTCGCCGCCGGTCATGACGGTGTAGCCGCTCTCGAGTTCGGTCTCTTCGTCGCCGCCCTTGATGCCGGCCTTATCGGACGGGCCGCCTTCGGTGACGGACTGGATCAGGGCACCGCGCTGGTCATGCGGCAGCTCGAGGACTTCGTTGATGTCCGGAGTCAGGGAAGTACCGCTCATGCCGAGCCACGGATGTTCGAATTCACCGTTCTCGATCAGGGCCGGGACAACCTGCTTCACCAGGTTGGACGGGATGGCGTAGCCGATACCGGCGGATGAGTAGCTGTAGGAGGAGAAGGCCATCGGAACACCGATCACTTCACCGTCCAGGTTGATCAGGACGCCGCCGGAGTTGCCCGGGTTGATGGAGGCATCTGTCTGAATGACATCCGGGATGGTGTAGCTGCCATCCACGCCGGTCTCAACCGCGTAGGAGCGGCCGACAGCGGAGATGATACCCTGGGTCATGGTTCCGGTCTGGCTCAGCGGGTTGCCGATGGCGGCGACGAGGTCGCCCGGCTTCATGGCGTCGGAGTCGCCCATGGTGACAGGGGTGACGTCTTCCGGATCCTCAACGAGGATGACGGCGAGGTCGCTGTCAGGGTCGGTACCGACGACGGTCGCCTTGCGGACGAGGCCGTCGGAGTAGGTGACGGTGATGTCGACAGCGTCTTCAACGACGTGGTTGTTGGTGACGATATGGCCTTCGGTATCCCAGACGAAGCCGGTACCGGCGCCGTAGGTCAGGTTCTGTTCTTCTTCCTGATCGTCATTCTCGGGCTGGTTGCGGTCGCCGTTGCCGCGGCCGTTCGGACGGCCCTGCTGCTGCTGATACTGACGGAAGAACTGCTCGAACTGCGGCCCGAAGAAGTAATTGTAATCATCGTAGTCGTAGTCATAGTCGTAATCATAATCTTCGTCGTAATCGTAGTCGTAATCGTAATCATCGTCATCGCCGTAGCCGAAGATCTGATACATGCTGTCATCGTCATCGGCCGGGGTCGCTACATAAATGTAAACGACGGACGGATTCACCTTTTCATAGAGGTCGCTGAACGAAGCCTTTGCTTCATTGATCGCCTCGGTCTTTTCTTCTTTATCTGCCGCGTAAACCGGCACAACAGCGGCTGTGAGGATCGCGATGATCATCAGAGCCAATACAAATGTCAATTTCTTGTTGGTTTTCATTGTTAATACCTCCCCGCGGATCGGAATTTCCTTCTTTTCCGCTGTATTTCCTTATAGAATAACATCGGAAAGTAAGAGAAATGTTAAAATTCACGCAAAATATCATCTGAATTATTACGAGGAACGTATTGAAATTGTAAGAATAATCTGAGAGTATTTTTTTGAACCCGACAAGGAGGTTTGTCTATGACGCATATGCCGCCTATGGAACCGCGGAACGAAGTCCGTGAAGAACGGCCGAAGTCCGTCCGTGAGGTTCCCGCGTACATCAAGAAGCTCACCGGGGGATTCTTCTCCCGTCTGTTTTACATCTACTCCCTCGTCTGGGAGACGCGTCCGTGGATGCTTTTCGCCATGCTGTTCATGTCGGTCTTCAACGGCTGCATGCCCTTGCTCGGCGCGTACATCTCCAAGGACCTCATCAACGCGCTCGTCAACTCGGCCGGGGTTGAGTTCCACGCCATCCTGCGGCTGCTGATCTTCCAGTTTGTGTATCTCTTCCTCCTGCGGCTGGTGGCTTCGGTGGATAACATGATCACCCGCACGTTCGGCGAGCTGATCGTGAACCGCATCCGCAAGAAGCTCATGCGCAAGGCGGACGAGCTCGATCTGCAGAGCTTCGACCGCCCGGAGTTTTATGAGAAGTTGGAGAACGCCAACCGCGAAGCCGGCCACCGTCCCCTGCAGATCGCGTCGGCGACTTTCTCCGTCATGAGTACGCTCATTTCAATGATCAGCTTCGTCGTCGTTCTCTGGGCAGTCAGTCCCGCCGCCCCGCTGCTGATCGTCCTCGCCGCCATTCCTTCCGCGGTGGTGAACTACGTTTATAAGGGAAAGAACGCGAAGTACATGCGCCGCCGCTCGGTTGACCGTCGGAAGATGGATTATTATTCCGACCTGATGGTGGATAAGGACATGGTGAAGGAAGTCCGCCTCTTCCGCCTCGGCGATACCTTCATGAAGCGCTTCGACGAGGTCTTTGACAAGTACTTCGCGGGGATCAAGTCCCTCATCTACGCGGAAGGCAAATGGAACATCCTGACGACGCTCTTGATGAACGCCGTCAACTGCGGCATCTTCGTCTGGGTGGCGTGGAAGGTTTACAACGGGGAGCTGACCGTCGGCGATTATACGCTTTACACCGGCGCGCTGAACACCATCGGCAGCGGCGTCTCATCCCTGATCACCTCGACCGCTTCCATTTATGAAGGGACGCTGTTCATCGACAACATGATCTCCTTCATGAACGAGAAGCCGAGCATCGTCCCCGCCGTCAACCCGCCCGCTCAGGTCAAGCGCGGCGAGCACGAGATTGAGTACCGCCACGTCTACTTCCGCTATCCCGGCATGGATCACGACGTGCTCAAGGACATCAACCTGAAGTTCCGCTCCGGCGAATCCGTCGTTCTCGTGGGGCTGAACGGCGCGGGCAAGACGACCCTGCTGAAGCTCATGACCCGCCTCTACGACCCGACCGAGGGCGAGATTCTCCTGGACGGCCGCGACATTCGCGATTACGACGTGGACCAGCTGTATAACATCTACGGCACCATCTTCCAGGACTTCGGCCGCTATGCCGACACCGCGGAGATGAACATCGCCTACGGACAGATCGACCGCCCGATTGACGCGGAGAAGATCCGCGAGGCCGCCGTGCAGGGCAATTCCGCGCCGTACATTGAGAAGCTCGGACAGGGCTATCAGACGCCGCTGATGCGCATCTTCGACCCGAACGGCGCCGAGCTCTCCGTCGGCCAGTGGCAGAAGCTCGCCGTCTCCCGCGCCTTCTATAACGACTCCGACATCCTCATCCTCGACGAACCGACCGCGTCCCTCGATCCGCTGGCTGAGCAGGAGATTTTCAACCAGTTCGATCAGCTCCGCGAAGGCAAGCTGACGTTCTACGTCTCCCACCGCCTGTCCTCCGCCACCACCGCGACACAGATCGTGGT
>CAVCBG010000198.1:0-3615 GCA_963600285.1 Anaerovoracaceae bacterium | reverse complement strand
CTGACTTCACAGGGGGAGAAGAAAATAATTTCCGCTTGGATATTGAAGGTAAAGCTCGCAAAATCGGAATTCATATCTTGTACGCTCCCGCTTCCGGACAGATCAGTGTTGATAAAATCAAAATTTCATCCGATGGTATTTTGTATAAAGAGTCAGTTCTCCGGCATCTCACGGTTACGGTTTTCTACTTCCTGCTTTGGACGTTTCTCTCGTTTCGGTTCGTATTCCCCGAACAATACCGCAAACGCTTTCCGAAGATCGCGAAACCGGAGGCGGAAGTCTCAATCCTTCTGCTCCTGCTGCTGACGGGGATCAGCTGCATTCCGTTGTTCCGATCCGGTTATTATTATCATGCCGATGACCTTTATTACCATCTCGCCCATATCCATGGGATCTCAACGTCATTGGCAGAAGGATATATTCCCCCGCGGGTATTGCCGGAGTGGGTTGAGAATTACGGCTACGGTTCCGGCTTTTATTATCCGAATTTCTTCCTGCAGATTCCCGCGGTGCTGATGCTTTTGGGCTTCTCGAGCTGCTCTTCGTATAGCATATTTGTCTTTCTCTGCACCTTTTTCTCCCTGTGCTCAATCTACAGCTGCGTGAAGACCATCAGCGGGAAGCTGTCCGCTGCCCGTCTGTCCGCGGTTTTATACGCATTTGCCGCATATCGTTTGGTGGATATCTATTATCGAGCAGCGGCAGGCGAAATTCAGACATTTGTTTTCATGCCGATGATTATTCTCGGCTTATATGAGATTTATGAAGGTTATTCCGAAAAATGGCTCCGGTTCGCGCTTGGCTTTACCGGATTGCTGCTGAGCCATATGATCACGCTCGCGATTTGCGGCGTTTTCACGCTCGCGTTTGTTCTGATCAGATTCCGGAAAACTTTCGGAGACAGGAAAGTCTTCACGGCGCTGTTGAAATCCGTACTGCTCACCCTCGCGTTGGGCGCGTTCTTTCTTCTGCCGATGCTCGAACAGACGGCAACAGTTCAATTAAAAATCAACAGCCTTATTTCAGGGAATGATGGTTGGGGCTATTACGAAGAATTTTATCGGTTGTTCTCTTTCTTTGACACATGGAGTGAAAAAGGTGAGGCATCCGGCGTATATCCGGGATGGATTCTCCTGATTATCCCTATATTGCGCTTGATATTTGTACGCAAACGTACAAAAGGGATTGTGACTGCCGACATCCTGACGCTTTTCGGAGCCGCGGCAATGATTATGTGTACGGATGCGTTTCCGTGGCGCTATATGATCCGCATTCTATACCGTATTCAATTCGCTTGGCGGTTTATGATGATCGCGGCAGTATGCCTTTCAATCAGCTGCGCGATTTATGCGGATTCGATCTCGACATCCAAATGGTTCGTCATGGCGGTCGTATTGGGCGCGGCAGGGTGCGGTTTGCCGATCATTATTGAAACTTGGACGAACCGAATGTATCGGATAGAAGATAATCTTATCGCGGTAAACAGCAACGGACTGTCGGGCGGTGAATATCTGCCGGTTAATTTCAAACGCGAATATGCCGAGAAAATTAAAGACAATGTTCTTTCGAATGCCGATGATTATGAGATAACGCAGCAGAAACGCAAGGGGCTGACTTTTACCTTCTCCTACGAAGTGCATGACGGCGGAGAGGATGTTTACTTCTCGGTACCGCTGATCATGTATACCGGCTATCGGGCTGAATTGACCGCCGCGGACGGTGCGGTGACTGAACTGCAGCCCGAAGCGGATGACATCGGCCTTGTCCGCGTGAACACGGGCGGTGTGGATGCAGGGACGATTTGCGTGCATTACGAGAAGACAACCATTCAGATCGTGTCCGAAATTATCAGTCTGACCGCGGTTGTGTTCGCGGCGGCATGCTTGATGAGAAGATCACGCCATAAATCCAAAAATAATTAAGCCTTTACGGAAAGTTTTGGGGTGTTTATGAACAAAAAACAATGGGTCCTGCTGATAATCGCGCTCGCCGTGCTGTGCGGCGGAATGTTCTTGATTAATCGCGATATCCTGCATTGGGAGACTACGTTCGGATACAAATTGGCATTGAATCCGGATGAATACGCCGAGGATTTTTATCATTTGGATACGGATGACTTGGTCCTTAAGCCTGGCTCCTATACGCTCACGATTCACGGGAATTTAGGTACGGGAGACGGCGCTCGCAGCGCTATTAAAGTTGATGATTCCGAAGGAGAAATTCTTCTTCAATCTGACTTTACAGGGGGAGAAGAAAATAATTTCAGCTTGGATATTGAAGGGAAAGCTCGTAAAATCGGAATCCATATCTTGTACGCTCCCGCTTCCGGACAGATCAGCGTTGATAAAATCAAGATTTCTTCCGATGGCATTTTGTATAAAGAGCCTCTCCTCCGACATCTTACCATTACGGCTGTCTTCTTCCTGCTCTGGGCACTGCTGGCTTTTCGAATTGTCTTCCCGGAACAATACCGCAAATGCTTCCCGAAGATCGCGGAACCGGAAACAGAAGTCTCGATTCTTCTTATATTGCTGCTGACGGTGATCAGCTGCATTCCGCTGTTCCGATCCGGTTATTATGATCCGGGAGATGATCTTTATTACCATCTCGGCCGAATTCAAGGGATCTCGGCTTCGCTGCGTGAAGGATATTTCCCTGCGCGGATCCTTTTGGACTGTGTTGAAAATTACGGCTACGGATCGGGTTTTTATTACCCCGATCTATTCCTGCTGCTCCCCGCGGTGCTGCTGCTTTTGGGCTTCTCTTATTATTCCGCGTATAATTTCTTGATTTTTTCCTGCACCTTTTTCTCCCTGTGCTCAATTTACAGCTGCACGAAGAAAATCAGCGGAAAACTGTCTGCCGCCCGCCTGTCGGCGGTTCTGTATGCTTTCGCTGCTTATCGACTGATCGATATCTTTTATCGTGGGGCAGTGGGAGAAGTGCAGGCTTTTGTGTTTATGCCGATGATTATCCTCGGCTTGTATGAGATCTATGAAGGGCATCCCGAGAAATGGCTTTATTTCGCGCTTGGCTTTACGGGACTGCTGCTGAGCCATATGATTTCGCTCGCAATCTGCGGCGTTTTCGCGCTCGCGTTCGCGTTGATTCGGTTCAAGAAGACATTCGGCGATCGCCAGGTGTTCTTGGCGCTGTTGAAATCCGTACTGCTTACTCTCGCGTTGGGCGCGTTCTTTATCCTGCCGATGCTTGAGCAAATGGCAACTGTCGAGCTGCAAGTTAACAGACTGTTTTCTGAAAATTCCGAAAAGCAGATTTCAAGTTTCAATTGGTTGTTTTTGCTCTTTAACTCATGGCCGGCTGAAAAAAGCGGGCGTAATGCGTATCCGGGGCTGATCCTCCTGATCATCCCGGTGCTGCGCTTGATATTTGTACGGAAACGGGCGAAGGCAGTCGCGATTGCCGATACTATATCACTCTTCGGCGCCGCGGCATTGATCATGTGCACGGATGTTTTCCCGTGGCGCTTTTTTATCTGGTTTTTATCCCACATTCATTTGTCTTGGCGTATTTTTGAGGTCGCGACCGTTTGCCTTTGTGTCAGCTGCGCGATTTACGCGGATTCAATCTCGACCTCCAAATGGTTCGTCATGG
>CAVCBG010000197.1:0-3620 GCA_963600285.1 Anaerovoracaceae bacterium | reverse complement strand
GGCTGCCGGACGGGCTGCTGCGGAATCGGCTGCGCGGTCCCGGTCGGGATGTACGGCTGTTGAATGGGCTGCGTCGGCTGCGGTACGGGCTGCGCGGACGGCTGTTCCGCCGCGGCGGAGCGCTTCGCGAAGGGATTGAAACGCGGCTTGGCGGCCGCCTTCTTCTCGGGTTCCGCTGCCGGCTCGGCGGGAGCTTCGGATTCATCCGCGGAGGGGTTGTCCCATTCTTTGATGATCATCGCCGTGTCGAGGTCGAGATACTCCGCGTAAATGCGCAGAAAGCCGCGGGCCTGTACCGCCGACGGAATGATCTCCGTGCGGCCGCCCTCGAGTGCCTGCAGATACGGCAGACGGATATGCAGGGCGTCCGACGCTTCTTTGAGAGAAACGCCTTTCGCTTCCCGCGCTTTTCGTAAAAGGTTTCCGGCTTTAATAGACATGTTTCTAATTATACGGGATTTGCGGCTTAATGCGTGAAAAAAGGTCCTCATTTCTGAAGACCTTTTTGTGCCTAAAAGATTGGTATAAGAATGTTCTGATTAAGCAGCCTGTTCGGCTTCCGGAGCGGCTTCTTCGACAGCTTCCGCTTCCGGAGCGGCTTCTTCGGTACCCGGGATGTTCGGGGTTTCGCCTTCGCGATGGACCATGATGTTGACAGTCGGGATGATGTCGACAGTCAGACGGACAGCGGCCTTGTGTTCGCCAATCAGGCGGATCGGCTGCATGTCGATCATGCGCTTGTCAATCGTGATTTCGGCCTTTTCGCTGATCTTGTCCGCAACCATCTGAGTGGTGATGGAGCCGTAGAGTTTGCCCGTTTCTCCGGCTTTGACAGCGAAAGTGATCCAGGAACCGTCGATCTTTTCAGCGACAGCGCCCATCTCGGCGTTCAGCTGGACACGAGCGGTGTCAGCCTTCGCGCGGATGGCGTCAGCCTGCTTCAGAGCGGCAGCGGTAGCGAGGACAGCATAACCCTGCGGGAGAAGGTAGTTTCGGCCGTAACCGTCGGCGACCTTCTTGACATCGCCCGCATGACCAAGATGATAAACATCTTTTAACAATAAGATTTTCATTTATTCAAGCCCTTTCAAAAAATTGTGACAACACAAATCTATCAACGAAGGGTACAACGTTGACGAATCTATTTTAGCAGAGATTTTGAAAAATGGCGAAAAAAGTGATAAAAATGTTTTTAAGATTGGCATGAAACCTGTTACCGCTATTATAATTGAAAACAAGGCCGTGCTTGAGCTCGGTCCCCGGTAAGGTTACGAAACACAAAACAGCGCCCGTGAGCTTTTCGCGCTGATACTATTCATGAATTTTTAGGAACGCGTTATGCCGCTTTTTTCGAGAGATATTGGTATTGATTTGGGAACGCTGAATATGGTCATTGCTGAAGGGCGTCAGCTGCTGCTTCAGGAATCGACGGTCGCGGCAATTATTGTTGATGAAATGAAAATGGTGGAATGGGGCCAGGCCGCGAAGGATATGGTCGGCAGAGTCCCTGAATCCATTGACGTGGTCTATCCGCTGCGCAACGGCGTGATCGCGGAGTATGAGATCACCGAAAACTTGGTGAAGTTCGCGGTCAACAAGGTCTGCGGCTCAATGCTCATCTTCCGCCCGCGAATTTTGATCACCATCCCCTGCGGCATCACCAGCGTTGAACGCCGCGCGGTGCGTGAAGTCGGTTTGGGCACGAACGCCCGCGACGTCATGCTGATGGAACAGCCGCTCGCGGCAGCCATCGGCATCGACCTGCCGATTGCCGCGCCTTCGGGGAACATGGTCATCTGCCTCGGCGGCGGTTTGACCCAGGCGGCAGTGCTTGCCATGAACGGTGTCGTGACTTCGGGAACGACGCAGACCGCCGGGCAGAAGCTCGACGAGGCGATTCAGATCTACGTCCGCAAGAAGTACGGCGTCATCATCGGACAGCCGACCGCCGAGCAGATCAAAACGCGCATCGGCTCCGCCGTTCAGGTGGAACAGTCCCAGACGATGGAAATTCAGGGCCAGGACCAGGTGTCCGGTCTGCCGAAGCCGGTCGTCGTGACCACGGAAGACATCGTCGAGGCATTGCAGGAGCCGCTCAAGGATATCGCCGACACCGCCCGCAAGGTTCTGGAAAAGACCCCGCCGGAATTGATCTCGGATATTATTGACCGCGGCGTCGCTCTCTGCGGCGGCGGCGCGCTGCTGCGCGGCATTGATAAATACCTGACGAAGATGCTCGGCATCCCGGCTTACATGGTGGATGAACCGACCATCTGTACCGCGCTCGGCGCCGCGAAGGCGGTCTCCATGCGCGACGCGTATAAGCGTTCCATCATTCAGGGATAAACAAAATGAAAAAAGCGCCTTTCGGCGCTTTTTCAATTTAATAGACTGCGTTTACAGATAATAGGTGATGTGCTGGAGGGAGACGATCGGGTCGGAGTACTCGACCTTGATGCGTTCCGGCAGGTTGAGGATCGCCGGCGCGTAGGTCAGGATCGCCTCAATGCCGCAGTCGACGAGTTCTTCCGCGACTTTCTGCGCGGAGGAAGCGGGGACCGTCAGCATGGCGATGCGGATCTCCTTCTCCCGAATGATCTGCTTCATCTCGGCGATGTCCTGAATGACGACGCTGCTGTTCAGCTTTTCGCCGATGATTTCCGGGTTGGAGTCCACAGCCGCGACGACGTGAAATCCGCCCTCGGAGAAGCCGGAGTAACGGGCAATGGCGTGGCCGATGTTGCCGCAGCCGACGAGGATCATTTTCCAGTCTCGATCAAGATTGAGGATCCCGCGAATCTGTTCGGACAGGTAATCAATGTTGTAGCCCGTTCCCTGTTTGCCGAATTCGCCAAATTGGGAGAAATCTTTGCGGATCTGCGCGGCGGAATAGCCGAGGAATTCGCTCAGCTCTTTCGAGTTGGTGGTCGTCCCCTTTTCGCGGAGAGCGTTCAGGGCGCGAAGGTATTTCGGTAAGCGGCTTACAATGATGTCGGGGATTTCTTGATTTTTACCCATATCGGGATGATCTCCTTTATCTTCTTCTGCTATCTTCTGCTTCTGCTGTTTCTTGTGCTGCGTACACGGGCTCCGTAATACAAAACGTTCGCGATGGCTTGAATCGCGGAGGCGACATAGGTCAGCGCCGCGGCGCGGAGGATCTTCGAAACGCCGTCGAGCTCTTCCTGATAGACGAGGCCGGAGTCCGCGAGCCAGGCTTTGGCTCTGTTGCTCGCGTCAAATTCAACCGGCAGGGTGATGAGCGCGAAGATCACGGTCAGTGAGAAAGCGGCGACGCCGGCCATCCCGATGTAATAACCGTATTCGCTGCCCATCATCCAGTAGAGGGCAATACCCGCCATGATCAGGATCGGGCCGAGACGGCTGCCGAAATTGACAACGGGTACGAAGGCGGAGCGGAGGCTCAGCGGTCCGTAAGATTCGGCGTGCTGATAAGCGTGTCCCGCTTCATGGCAGGCAACGCCGACCGCGGCGACGGACGCGCCTGAATAGACGCCTTGGCTGAGGGAGAGCGTCTTGTCATTCGGTGAATAGTGGTCGCTCAAGGTACCCGAGACTTCTTTAATGGTGACGTCCTGCAGTCCATGGGCGTCCAGCAT
>CAVCBG010000196.1:0-3621 GCA_963600285.1 Anaerovoracaceae bacterium | reverse complement strand
CTCCGCTTTTTTGTAATCCTATCCTTCCTTCCGATGAACATGCTCGCGCTTTTTGCGGCTGCTCACCACCACGTAGATCATCATCACGATCGTGATCGCGTACGGAATGATCGACGTCAGGTCGGAGCTGACATAGGACTGCAGACGCAGGCCGATGGCGTCGAAGAAGCCGAACATCAGGGCGGCGAAATACACCTTGATCGGGTGCGCCGCGGCGAAGATCACGCAGGCGAAGGCAATGTAACCGCGGGAGTTGCTCATCTTCTCGGCGAATGTACCGTTGAGGTAGCCGAGTGAAAGGTGGGCGCCCGCGATGCAGCACAGCACGCCGCAGAGAATGGAGGCCGTCCACTTCATCTTATCCGGGGCAATGCCCGCCGTGCGCAGGGTGTCGGGTTTCTCACCCGCCGCGCGCAGCCAAAAGCCCTGCGGGGTCTTGTAGATGTAAAGCCAGAAGACGAGGACGATCAGCCAGGTGATGTAAATGAAGAGCGAGTGGCCGTTGAAGATCGCGCCGATGACCGGGATCTCCGAGAGGAACGGGATGTCCACATTCGGCAGGGAGGGGTAACCCTTCGCGCCGGAGGTCCCGAAGATGGAGCGGGAGAAGAACGAGGTCACGCCCACCGCGAAGGTGTTCAGCGCGGTACCGATAATGAACTCATCCGACTTGAACTTGACGACGAAGAGGCCGTAGAACAGGCCGATCAATACGCCGACGAGGATGGCGAGGGCGAGGCCGGCCCAGGCGCTGCCGAACAGGGCGGAGCCCAATACGCCGAAGAACGCGCCCATGAGGATCATGCCGTCCATACCGATGTTCATGATGCCCGCGTGCTGGGTCAGGGCACCGCCGACAGCGG
The DNA here is from genome assembly GCA_963600285.1 of Anaerovoracaceae bacterium. Taxonomy (GTDB): domain Bacteria; phylum Chloroflexota; class Anaerolineae; order Anaerolineales; family Anaerolineaceae; genus Flexilinea. The sequence continues at coordinate 2,758 of CAVCBG010000196.1, read as the reverse complement.
CGATGGCGACCGGAGTGGCGCGGCGCAGCATTTCATTGAAAAGGCCGGCGGAGAAAATGGTTCCGAGAATGTTATCCATTGATCTCACCTCCCTTCAGGCGGGCCTGCGCGGCGGCTTTCGCCTTGCGCGCGCGGACCGCGGACTCGATGGAGGCGGTGATGCCGGACTCGGCGGCCATGAAGAAGATGATCACGGTCTGCAGGATCAGGTAAATCTGCGACGGGACGCCGATGAGCTCCATGCCCTGCGCGCCGATCTTCAGCACGGCGAAGAAGAGCGACAGCCAAATGGTGTTGACCGGGTTGTATTGCGAGATCATGGCGACCATCAGCCCTTCAAAATAGTAGTCGTTGGAAATGGACGAGCGGTAAAGATGCTCAACGCCGTAGACGCGGAACATACCCACCAGACCGCACATCATACCGGAGACAACCATGCCGAGGATGACGATCTTATCGGTCTTGAGCCCCGAGAAGAAGGCGAAACGCGGGTTGGAGCCGGTGATGCGCATGTCGTACCCGGCCGCGGTCCGCTCCATGACGTACCACACCGCCAGCGCGATGATCGCGGCGGCAATGATGGCGGTCGTCAGGTTGGAACGCGGGATGAGATCCGTGAACCAGTAGTCGGCGTTCAGCTTCTGCGTGGCGGCGACGAGGTTCTTATTGGAGCTCTTCCACGGACCTTTGGCGAGGTAATTGCAGAGGTACGCGGCGATGGTGTTCATCATAATGGTGGTGATGACCTCGTCGACCTTCTGCTTGACCTTGAGCCAGCCCGGGATGAAGGCATAGACGGCACCGGCGAGCATGGCGGCGATTGCCGCGAGCGGGATGACGATCCACTTCGAGGAGCCGTCCAGCCAAATGCCGACCTGCGCCGCGAAGATCGCGCCGAGGAGCAATTGGCCTTCACCGCCGACGTTGAAGATGCCGACGCGGGCGCCGAGGACGCAGGCCAGACCGCAGATGCACAGCACCATCGCGTATTCCAAGACGTCGCCGATGTGGCGGAGGCTGTCGAAGGCCCCTGTCACCATGGCGCCGTACGCCTGGATCGGGTCATAGCCGGCGATGAGCAGAATGAAGGCGCAGATGACGAACGCCAGCACCACGCTCAGCACGAGCGAAAAGATGTAGCTCGTTTTCTTGCTGCTGAAGATCCGGGTGAAGAGCCCGGCTTTTTCCTGTTTTTCACTCATGAATCTCATCCTCCTTTAGCGGCTGCCGGTCATGTAATAACCGATCTCTTCTTTGGTGATCTCATCCGCCTTGAAGGAGCCGGTGACTTTGCCTTCGTACAGCGTGATAATGCGGTCGGAAAGGCGGAAGACTTCGTCCAGGTCCGCGGAGCACACCAGCATGGCGGCGCCGGCGTTGCGCTTCTCAATAATGCGGGTATGGATGAACTCGATCGCGCCGACGTCAATGCCGCGTGTCGGCTGGGAGATGATCTGAACCGGGGCGTCGAAGCTGAATTCACGGGCGACGACGACTTTCTGCATATTGCCGCCGGACATGGAGCCGACGTTGACGTCAATGCCCGCGCCGCGAATGTCGAACTTGTCGTAAACGCCCTGCGTGTACTTGCGGATGGCGTCCGTCTTCTGCGAATCCAGCGCGCCGTTGAACTCGGGCAGATGCTGCTTGCCCATCAGCAGGTTGTCGCTGACGCTGGCCGCCGGGCAGACGCCCGTGGCAATGCGGTCCTCCGGAACGTGGGAAAGGCCCACCGCGCGGATCTCGCCCGGGGTCTTGCCGTTGACGACCTGTCCGCAGATCTCAACCGTGCCGGAGACGATGCGCCGCATGCCGGTCATGGCTTCGAGGAGCTCGCTCTGGCCGTTGCCTTCGATGGCGGCAATGCCGAGGATCTCGCCGGAGCGTACCTCAAGGGAGACTCCGTCCACAGCCACAAGGCCGCGGTTGTCGCCGACGACCAGATCCTTGACGGAGATGCGGACTTCGCCGGGTTCGCCGGTCTTGACGAGCTGATCGTAAAGGATCGGACGGCCGACCATCATGGAGGCGAGCTTGTGTTCATCCACGTCGCGGGTGTCCGCCACGCCGACGAGCTTGCCTTTGCGCATCACGCCCACGCGGTCGGAAATCTGCATGACTTCATAGAGCTTATGCGTGATGATGATCACCGTCATCCCGTGTTCGCGGACGATGCGGCGGATCACGGCGAAGAGCTCATCCGTCTCCTGCGGGGTCAGCACGGCGGTCGGTTCATCCAGAATGAGAATGTCCGCGCCGCGGTAGAGCGTCTTCAGGATCTCGACGCGCTGCTGAAGCCCGACGGAGATTTCCTGCACCACCGCGGAGGGATCGACCGTCAGGCCGTAGCGGTCGACGAGTTCCTGCGTTTTCTTCTCGGCGGTTTTATTGTCAAAGAAGAGGCCCAGTTTCTTCGGCTCTTTGGAGAGCACGATGTTCTGCGCCACGGTGAAAGACGGCACCAGCATGAAGTGCTGATGCACCATGCCGACGCCCATGGCAATCGCGGTCCCCGGGTCGTAACGCTCGACCTTCTTCCCGCGGATGTAGACGTCGCCGTTGGTCGGCTTATTGATGCCGTAGAGAATGTTCATCAGCGTGGATTTGCCCGCGCCGTTCTCGCCGATCAAAGCGAAGACCTCCCCCTTGTGAATCTCAAGGGAGACGTCATCGTTCGCGAGGACACCCGGGAACTCCATACTGATATGACTGAATTGGACTGCGGTTTCCGGCAAGGTTTCCTCCTTCAGTTTATAAA
>CAVCBG010000195.1:0-3623 GCA_963600285.1 Anaerovoracaceae bacterium | reverse complement strand
CTTCTCCGATCAATATGCGTCTCCGTGTAATACCGCTCTTTGTCGGCATACATTTCGTGGTCGGCCTGCTTTGTCAGCGAATCAATATCGCCGGCTGATTCAACCGTGATGATGCCGACGGCAAGGGAGATCGACGAGATGTACTGCCCCTTGAACGCAGCGCAGCGCGCCGTCAGGCGTTCGCGAAGCTCATCCGCGGACGGGCTGTCTTCGTTGAGGATTGCCGCGAATTCATCCCCGCCGACACGGCAGCAGATGCCGTACGGCTCCAGGACTTCGCGAAGGGTGTCCGCGGTCCCGCGGATCAGTTCGTCGCCCGCGTGGTGGCCGAGTTCGTCGTTGGCGCGCTTCAGGCCGTTCAGGTCGAAGGAGCAGATCTTCATATTCGGGCGGAGGCCTTCCTCGCGGAGCTGCTGCAGCCGGGTTTCATAGGCGCGGCGGTTCGGCAGTCCCGTCAGCTGGTCGATGTGAATGAGCTCGAGGTTGTGATGCTCAAGCGCCAGGCAGCCGATCTTGATGGCGTTCATGTAGCAGCCCACCAGCATGGAAAGGCATCCGAAGGCGAGGACGTTGGTCCGATTCATGACGTAGATGCTCGGCGCCTGGCTCGCGGCGGCCAGGGGCAGATAGGTCCCGATGCCGAGCGCGATGACGGCAATGATCCGCGCCGGGACATCCGTGATCAAGATCGGAATCGCGAAGAGGATCACCGGGAAGGTGACGCTGAGGAAGTTCCGCTTGGTATAGGTGCCGAGGATGATGCCGTACGCGAAGAGCAGCGCGGTGAAGAGATACATGCACAGGTAAACGCGGCCCGGCGTGTTGCGGCTGCCCGTCAGGGCGATGAAAAGGATCATGACGAGCGGGATGAAGGCGAGGGCGTACACGTTGCGGTTCTCAACGATGACGGGGTCGATGAAGGTCATCACGAGCATGACCAGCTGCGCGAAGGCGGTGATGGCGCAGTACACGATGAGCGCCTTGCGGTTGCCTTCCGTAATGCTTGGGAAGACCGCGCGGTAAGTCTTTCTGTCAAGGCCTCCGTAGAGGAGGAAGTTCCGAATTTTTGTCCACATAAGCTGCCTTTTTCGATTCGTAAAAAACGCCGCGCGGAACGACCGAGCTATCTTCCCGCGCGGCAGAAATTCATCTGTTTTGAATTCCGATTTCGGATATTGATTATACCCTAACGGCGGATGAAATCCGTCGAGAAGGGACACCCCGGCTGTATGAATGTCACCCCCGGCGGGTGCAATTCGTCTAATCCCTCCTGTATGAACGGGAAGCCGCCCGAATCATGCTAAAATGATAAACAAGGAGATTATCTATCATGTCCGAAGCCTATAACATCATTTCCGATACCACCCTGACCTACAATCAGCAGCTGATCGGCCTGGCTCACCTCGGCGAAGCCACCGACCATACGCTTGTTTATTCCGACGATTATTACAAAGCCAAAGCGGCGGGCGCCCTGTGCGACCTGAACGAAGGCGGAATGCCCTACCGTCCGCGCTACATCTGCCCGGATTACTCCATCCTCTTCGAGAAGGGATGCGACTTCCTCGGCCTTGAACCGCCGAAGGACCTGATGGATGCCTGCAACAGCCTGCTCATCATGTACAAGCACGTCCCGTCCATCACCACCTTCCCGGTGTTCCTCGGCGAGCTGGATAAGCTCCTGGAGCCCTTCGTCATCAAGGAAGACCGCGCCTTCGCCAAGAAGATCCTCCGCAACTTCCTGCTCCACATCGACAAGACCCTGACCGACTCCTTCGTCCACGCCGACATCGGCCCGGAAGATTCCGTCACCGGCCGTCTGCTGCTGGAGCTCTCCGAAGAGATGCAGCTCGCGATCCCGAACCTGACGCTGAAGTACGACCCCGACCTGACGAGCGATGACTTCGCCCTGGCCTGCGTGAAGTGCATGCTGAAGGTCTCGAAACCGTCCTTCGCCAACCACCGCATGTTCGAGAAGGAATGGGGTCACTACGCCATCGCCTCCTGCTACAACGGCCTGAAGATCGGCGGCGGCGGTTTCACCCTGCCGCGTATGCGCCTTTATGAATGTTCGCTGACCGCGAAGTCCCCGGAAGACTTCCTCGAACGCGAGCTGCCGCGCTATATTGACCTCCAGCTGGAGTACATGGACAAGCGCGTCAAGTTCATCGTCGAAGACTCCGCCTTCTTCAAGTCCAACTTCCTCGTCACCGAAGGCTTCGTGAAACAGGAAAACTTCGACGGTATGTTCGGCATGGTCGGCCTGGCGGAATGCTGCAACCACCTGCTCGGCATCACCGATAAGAAGAAGGGCTTCGGCCACAATAAGGAAGCCCTCGAGCTCGGCGTCAAGATCATGGACGTCATGCAGAAGCGCGTCTCCGAACACGTCGCGCCGTACTGCGACGCTTTCGACCATCATTACCGCCTGCACGCCCAGGTCGGCATCAACACCGACGGCCTCGAAGACGCTCCGGGCACCCGCATCCCTGTCGGCGCGGAGCCGACCATCCTCGAGCAGCTCAAGGTCAACGAAGTCTTCCAGAAGTACTTCCCGACCGGCACCGGCGACATCTTCAAGTTCGAAGAAACCTTCATCAACACCCCGGAAGCCGTCCTCGACATCATCAAGGGCACGATCGGCCGCGGCCTGCGTTACTTCACGGGCTACCTTGAGAATAACGACGTCGTCCGCGTGACCGGGTACCTCGTCAAGAAATCCGAGATCGAGAAGCTGAATCAGAAGAAGCAGTCCCTGAACAACGTCACGATTTACGGCAAACAGGCCGACGACTTCGGCAATGCCCTGAAGCGCAGAGTTGTCAAAGCCGGTGATGAGAAGCTATGATCAAGGCACCCGTCAATAAAATTATCGAGTTTTCAAATGTAGATGGACCGTCCAACCGGACGTCCATCTTTTTTCAGTCCTGCAATTTCAACTGCCGTTACTGCCACAATCCCGAGACGATTCACTACTGCGTCGGCTGCGGGACTTGCGTGAAGAACTGCCCCGTCCAAGCGCTGCGGTTTGAAGGGAAGAACGTCGTCTGGGATTCGGAGAAGTGCGTCGGCTGCGACACCTGCATCAAGGTCTGCCCGAACAACGCCTCGCCGAAGATCACGTGGATGACGGTGGACGACGTCGCGGCGAAGCTTGAGGAGACCCGCCCCTACATCAAAGGGATCACCACCTCCGGCGGCGAATGTACGCTGCAGAAGGACTTCCTCGTCCCCCTCTTCGACCGCGCGCATGCCATGGGGCTGACCTGCTTCGTCGACTCCAACGGCAGCTGCGACTTCGAGGCGAACCCCGCGCTGACGGACGCGCTTGATATGGTCATGCTCGACGTCAAGGCATTCGACCCGGCCCGTCATCGCGACCTGTGCGGCGTCGACAATGCCATGGTGATCAAGAACCTTCACTACCTGCTCAAGATCGGCAAGCTCTGGGAAGTGCGGACGGTCATCCTCCCCGGACAGGATGAGCTGAACACGGACACCGTCACCCGCACGGCCGAGATCATCGGCGACCGCTGCATTTACAAGATCATCCGCTACCGTCCCTTCGGGGTGCGGGAGTCCATGATCCCGTATCTCTCGGAGGACCTCTGTTCCGAAGAAGAAGC
>CAVCBG010000194.1:0-3623 GCA_963600285.1 Anaerovoracaceae bacterium | reverse complement strand
TTGCCGGCCGGATCGTACCAGATGGATTTGATCCCCGCGTCATTGGCGCCGCGAATGTCGGCCGTCAGCGAATCCCCGATGAGGATCACGCTCTCCCGATCGACCCCAGCCAAACATGCGTCGAAGAATTCCTTCTGCGGCTTCGGCGCGCCCACTTCCTCGGAGATGAACGTCTTCGTGATCCAACGGTCGAGGCCGGTGAGCTTCATGCGCTTGTGCTGGGTTTTGGCAACGCCGTTCGTCACCACGTCCAGCTCGTATTTCGCCGCCAGGTAATCCAGCAATTCAACCGCGCCGTCGATCCAGGCGGGATTGTTCTCGAGCTCCGTGCGGAAGGCGGGCTCGAAGGCGAATTCGTCATCGTCAACGCCGAGGGCGTCGAAGAGCTGACGGAAACGGGTCGTCAGCACCTCTTCGCGGGGCATCTCGCCGCGCTCGTACTTCTCCCACAGGGCGTTATTGATCCCCTCGTAGGTCTCGAACACGCTCTCGTCGTAATGCCAGCCGCGGCGTTCGAACAGGATACGCAGCGCGATGGAGGCGGAGACGGTGAAGTCGAGCAGCGTTCCGTCGACATCCAGCAGGATCGTTTTGTAAGTCATGGAATTCCTCCGTTATTTTCGTTTCCGTAAGCTGATTATCAGCCCGGGGACGCACAGGCAGACCAGGATAATGCCGACCGTCCGCTTATGGCGGGAGAGGTCCGCGATCTCATTGACAATATTCGGCACCGGCAGCTCGTATAATCCCGCGCCGTCAGCCGAGGATGTGTCCGCGGCGGGCGTGTAGGTCGGGCGCGGAGTTGAGGTCGGCGGGAGCGGAGTCCGCGTCGGGGTCGGGGTCATGGTGGCCGTGTTCGTCGGGTGAATGACCAGCACCTCCCCTTCGTAGATCACCACCGGCGTGAGCGTCGGCAGCTTGATGTTGTTGAGCACGGACAGCGTATACCAATCCAGGCCGTAGGCCATCGCGATTTCCGAGAAGGTCTCGCCTTCCTGCACGACGTGATAAACCCCGCCGTCGGGGTTCGGGGTCGAGGTGATGAGCATCTGCGGGGTCGGGGTGGCGGACATTGTCGGCTTCGGCGTGCGGGAATCGTACGTCGGGCGGGGACTGTAATCGGTGGTGCCGTCATCCAGCCCGGCAACCATCAGCACGATGTAACGGTGCTTGTCGGCGGCGTCCGCGATGCCGATGCCGCATTGGCGCAGCTCGCTGTTGAAAATGGCGTGCGTGGATTTCTGATTCGTCCGCCAGACGTTCTCAATGAGGTACTCGGTGTCGGTATCGACCCACACCATGGCGGTGGTCTCCTCGATGGAGAAGGACTTGTCCCCGCCGTACCCGGCATCCATGGCGCGTTCGCGGGCGGATTCGCCCTGCCGGCCGGTGGTGTCGAGCTTCCCGAGCTCGGCAAGGTACTCCGCCTGCTGCTGCGCGGCGGTGGTCAGATGCGAGTCGAACGTCAGCGTCCCGCAGTTGTATTCCTCACGCAGTTCGTTGACAGCGTCAAAGATCTCCAGCCGCGCCGCTTCCAGAGCGCGTCCGGCCGCTCCCTCATCCTGCGCGAAGACAGCCGCCGGGAGGAAACAGGTCAGAAGAAAGATCAGGAACGGAAGACGGCGTTTCATTTCTTGCGGAAGAAGCCGAAGTAAAGGGTCGCCGCCAGGCCCGCGGTGCAGACGATCACGAGGACCAAGCCGAAGGTGCGCGCGGCGGGCGTGTCAAAGAAACGGATATGCGGGATCAACGGCTCCGGGGTCGGGGTCGGCGTTACCGTCGGGGTCAGGGACGGCAGCGGAATGGGCGTATTGGTGGACGTGGCGGTCGGCTTCGGCGTACTGGTCGCCGGGAGCGGGGTCAGCGTCGGGGTCAGGGTATCCGCGACGGGCGTGCCGCCGTAATGGATCAAAATGCGCTGGCCGATGGAGACGTCGGTCTGGTCTTCCGTCCAGCCGTTGAGCTGTTGAATCTCGGCCATGGTCGTGTCGTAGCTCAGCGCGATGGACCACAGGGTTTCGTTGGTGCCGACGGTGTGATAGATGGAGCCGTCGGGATACGGGGTCGCGGTTGAGAACTCGCCCGGCTGCTTCAGCGCGGCGTCGAGGTCGATCGGCGTGTCCAAGGAATTGGAGTCGGTCAGGGAGGCCAAGCCGGTCTCCGCGCCCGAGGAGTTGACCATCAGGGTGTAATAACTGTTGCCGTTGGACTCCGCCAAGCCGGCGCCGACGGTGCCTGTTTCAAGCCCGATCATCGTGTAGCGGTGCAGCTCATCCGTCCACATATTATTGACGCAGTACGAGGCGTTGACGCCGATGCCGCCGCAGATATTCTCGGAACGGCAGGGGACGCCGGAGCCGTCCGCGCGGTCGTGCGTGGTCTGTTGGATGGAGGCCTGGTATTCGGAATGTTCCTGCGCCAGCGTCATCAGGGAGGAGTCCACGGTGTAGGGTTCCAGCCCGTATTCCGCGCGCAAGGCGTTCACTTCGGAGATCAGGTCATTGGCGCTCTGCGCGTACGCGGCAGAGGTAATCGCAAAGAATAAAAAGAGGATCGGGAGCAGTTTTCTCATGCTTCCAATTATAACAGTGTTGTGTCAAAAAGATGGGGACGCGGTCAAAGACCCGTACGCGAAACGGGGAGCTTGGTTAAATAAAAAATCCGCCCGGGAAAGCGGCGGATCTATGATCCTCGGCAGGTGGGCTGCCCTTGTTTGGAGGGCAGCCCATCATATTTTATTCAAATTTCGCCGAAATCAGTGTCCACCTTGTTTACGGAGCAACAGAGCAGTTGGTGTTGTTGTGGTCGGAGTAAACCGTACCGGTGATGTAGAGGCCGTAATCAAGGAAGTTGACGGCAGCGGTCATGGAGGTGTCAGCGTTCAGCTGGTACGGGGCGTCGGTGACGTGGGCCTTACCGATGAGGATGACATCTTCGCCGGAGGCGAGGTAGATGGTGTTCTTCTTGGTCTCGGAGACGGAGCTCATGACCCACTTGAAGCTGATCGGGGTACCGCCGTTGATGGCAACCGCGACGTTGTTCAGGTTGATGTACTCGTCTTTGATACCGGAGTTCTTCAGGCGGACGGCGATGTAAGCCATGCGGCCGCATTTCTGATAGAGACCCCAGACACCGTCTTCGTAGACACCGTAGGCGCCGGAAGCCTTGATGGCGTTATCGGATTCGTTTTCATAGAAGGTCATGAAGGGCTTGAGCGGGTCCATGACGGAGATCTTGGTCTCAGCCGGGCACGGGTAAGCAACCGGGCTGAAGGTGCCTTCGATGAGTTTCTTCATACCGCCGACGCGGAAGGTGAATTTCACGTCGCCTTCGTGGTAGCCGATGCTCGGGATGGTGATGTCGAAGCGGACAACACCGTTGGCAGCAACGCCGATGCCTTCGCCGAACTTGCAGTAATCGGTGCGCGGAGCGCCGTTGCTGGTGTTGTAGATCGTGTACTTGCAGGTGTAGTCGGTGTAGCGGCTGCCGTCAACGATCACTTCGGCCGGGATCACGTAGTTGACGCGGTCGGTGGACTGATAGTTGCGGACAGTGGCCTGCAGGCGGGCTTCACCGGTGTTCTCATCATAGCGGGCGCGGGTTTCCGGAACGCCGGCCATTTC
>CAVCBG010000193.1:0-3627 GCA_963600285.1 Anaerovoracaceae bacterium | reverse complement strand
TTTCCCGATCGGCTTCCGCGTTTTCGGATCGATCTTCACGTCCCGCAGATGAATCCCGGTGATCGTCGCCTGGGCAATGTCCTTCCCCGTCTCGTCCTTGATGAACACCTCACAGAAGCAGATCCGCTGCCCGTCCTTGAGAACTTTCGCCTCGCTGTACAGGGTGGAGCCGATCTTCGCGCCGTTCAGGAAGTTGATGTTGGACGTGGACGTCACGGTCGGGTAGTCCCGGTTGTAGACGGACGCCACGCCGAAGGTGAAGTCCGCCAGGGTGTAGATCACGCCGCCCATGACGTTCCCGTAAAGGTTGCCGTGGCGCTCATCGAGCGTCAGCTTGCAGCGGGCGTAATTCTCGTCGAGGGCGACGATCTCGATGCCGGTGACCTCCTGGGAGAAGGTCTCCGTCTTGAAATATTCTCGTGCTTCGTTGACGTCGTACATAGATCAACTCGCCGCCAGCAATTGTTTGGTGTAGGGATCCTGCGGATGCTCGTAGACTTCCTCGACGTCCCCGATCTCCTTGACCTGCCCCTTCTGCATCACCATCACCCGGTCGCAGATCTCGTAGATCACGTTCAGGTCGTGGGAGATGAAGATGTAGCTGAGGTTTTCCTTCCGGCGGATGTCGGAGAGGAGCTCGAGGATCTGCGCCTGGACGGTGACATCCAGCGCGGAGACCGGCTCGTCGAGGACGATCATTTCCGGTTCCTGAATCAGCGCCGCGGCAATGGCGACGCGCTGGCGCTGGCCGCCGGAGAGCTCATCCGGGTAGCGCTGGGCGAAGTCGGCGGGGAGGCCGACTTTCTCGAGCATGTAGACGACGCGCTCTTTGCGCTGCTTGCGGTCGTACTTCCCGAGCACGCGCATCGGCTCCTCAATGATCCAGCCGATCTTCTTGTACGGGTTCAGCGACCCGTACGGATTCTGGAACACCATCTGCGGGCGGAAGGTGTTCATCTCGATCGTGCCGGTGCGGTCCTTCTCGATGCCGAGAATGGTGCGCGCGAGGGTGCTTTTGCCGCAGCCGGATTCGCCGACGATGCCGAGAACTTCGCTGCGGTGAAGGTCGAAGGATACGTCAAACAGGACCTGGGTGCGGCGTCCGAACCACAGGGTCTTCTTGCCGTACCACACGTTCAGGTTTTTTACTCTCAAAATATCATCGGTCATAGCGTTTCTCCCGCTTCGGGATGGCTGCGATCAGCCGCTTGGTGTAATCCTCACGCGGATTGGTGAAGATGCGTTCACTGCTGCCCTGCTCAACGATCTCGCCGTTATACATAACGATCACGCGGGAGCAGAGACGCCGGACGAGGGCGAGGTCGTGCGAAATGTAGAGGATGCCGACGTTCTCTTCCTCGTTCTTCCTGCGCAGCAGGGAGAGGATCTGCGACTGCACGGTGACGTCAAGCGCCGTCGTCGGTTCATCCGCGATCAGCAGCGAGGGATGGCAGACGAGGGCGGAAGCGATCATCACGCGCTGGCACTGTCCGCCGGAAAGCTGATGCGGGTACTTCCGCGCGGTGATCTCCGGTTCGGGAAGGCCGACGTCGCGGATGGATTGGATCATGCGGTCGTGGCGTTCCTGCTTGGTCATGTGGGTGTGAAGCAGCAGCGATTCCTCGATCTGCTGGTCAATGTGCATGAGCGGATTCAGCGAGAGGATCGGCTCCTGGAAGATGAAGCCGATGTCGCGGCCCTGAATCTTGCGGATCTCCGCCGCGCTGATGCCGACGAGCTCCTGTCCCTTGAAGACGATGGAGCCGGTGACTTCGGCTTTCTGGCGGTCCAGCAGGCGCGGAATGGAGAGCGCGGTGACGGTCTTCCCCGCGCCGGATTCACCGACGATGCCGAGGCGTTCCCCGCTGTCCATTTGGAAGCTGATGCCGTGAACGACTTCTTTACCGCGGGCGCCGCGGAAGGTAATACGCAGGTCTTTTACATCCAGCATCATTCGATGTCCCCCAATCCGTCGGAAAGTAAGCCGAAGCCGAGGATCAGCAGAATGATGGTGATCCCGACCGAGAGTGTGTACCAGGGCGCGCGGAAGAGGAACGTCTGGGACTCGGAGAGCATCCGCCCGAGGCTGGCGTCCGGCGGCTGTACGCCGATGCCGAGGAAGCTCAGGCTGGCCTCCGCCAATACCGCGTTGTTGAAGCCGATCGCGGTCGCGCTGAGCAGCGTGTTGATCGCGTTCGGCAGGATGTGCACGAACATGATGCGCAGCGCGGGGACGCCCTGCAGCTTGGCGCATTTGACGTAATCGAGGTTCTTGATGCGGGCGAACTCACTGCGCGTGATACGCGCGAAGGAAGGGATGAAGAGCAGCCCGAGGGCGATGACGACGTTCGTCTTCCCCGGTCCCAGCAGACTGACCACGACCAGCGAGAACAGAATGCTCGGGAAGGAGTTCAGCACGTCGTTGAGGCGCATGATGACTTCATCAAGCACCCCGCCGTAATAGCCGGTGAAGGCGCCGATGACAATGCCTGCCGCCAGGCCGATGAAGACCGTCAGCGCCGCGATCCACAGCGTACTGCCGCCGCCCTTGAGCAGACGGGAGAAGATGTCGCGGCCGAAGTTATCCGTGCCGAGGATGTGCTGCCAGGAAGGCGCCTTGAGGCGCTCGGAGGCGTTCATCTGATCCGGGTTGTAAGGCGTCCAGAACGCGCCGACGATGAGGAGAATGACAACGAGGGCTGAAATCAGGATGCCGAGACAGAGGTTGTAATTGTGTTTCATTCGGCTGCCTCCTTAGGATCTTCTCGTTCGCGGGTCGATGAACTTGCAGAGCACATCGGAGAAGTAATTCATGAGAATGACAATGGCCGCGATCAGCATGACGATCGCGAGCACCATGGGATAATCGCGGGAGGAGATGGAGACCAGCAGGAGCCGCCCGATCCCCGGGATGACGAAGATCTGTTCAATGATGATGGAGCCCGCCACGATGCCGGAGAAGGTCATGGCCAGGAAGGTGATGACCGGGATCAGCGCGTTGCTGAGCACGTGGACGTTCAGCGTGCGGACTTTGGTGTTGCCGCGGCTGTAGGCGGTGCGGACGTAGTCTTTATTCATCTCGGTGAGGATGGAGCTGCGCAGCATGCGGATGGTCATCGCCGTCTTCGGCATGGCAATGGCGAGCGCCGGGAAGAGCAGGTAGCGCCAGAATCCCCACGGGTCTTGACTGAATGAGACGAAGTTCCCCGGCGTGAAGAACTTGAAGATCACGCCGAATATTGTTGAGAAAAGAATGCCGCTGAAGAAGGGCGGGATGGACATCACGACCTGGTTCAGCATGACGAAGAAGGTGTTCGCCGGGGTGCCGACGTACTTCGCGTAAAGGATGCCCAGCGGGAAGGAGACGAGCAGCGTGATGGCAAACGCCAGCACGGAGAGCGCCATGGTGACGGGGATCTTCTCTTTCAGGATCTGCGCCACCGGCATCTTGTACCCATAGGAAGTGCCGAGGTCGCCGCGGATGAAGCCGGTGATCCAGTTCTTATAGCGGGTGAGGATCGGCTGATCCAACCCCAGCTGTTCGCGCATGGCGTCGATCTGTTCCTGAGTGGCTTCGGTGCCGAGCATGGCGGTGACGGAGTCGCCCGGAATGACCTGAAAGGCCAT
>CAVCBG010000192.1:0-3636 GCA_963600285.1 Anaerovoracaceae bacterium | reverse complement strand
CCCTTCCCCGAAAAGACAGAGTGGAGAGTGAAGAGTGGAGAGTGGAGTTAAACGCTTAGGAAGTTGGGCTTGACTTCGAATATCGGGCGTATGCACCTCATCCACCGCTAACGCGGTCCCCCTTCCCCTCATAGGGGAAGGACTTAACGCGCCTGAAAGGGAGCGAGACTTCGAGAAGCGGGCGCTATCTCCACTCTTCACTCTCCACACTCCACTCTCTCGTATTGAAACAAAAAAACACGGCCCGAATGGGCCGTGTTTTTTGTTTCAATGCGAGATATTACATTTTCCCGGCGATGCGGGCGGCGCAGCGGGCGTTGTTGAACGCGAGCTGGATGTTGGAAGCGAGGCTGTCGCCGCCGGTGACGTCCTTGATGCGGGCGAGGAGGAACGGGGTGATGTTCTTGCCGTGGATGTGCTGACGTTCGGCTTCGGCAACGGCTTCGTCGATGACTTTATTCATGCGGTTCGGATCCATGGCGTAGGCATCCGGGATCGGGTTCGCGACGAGGACGCCGCCGTTCAGGCCGAGGTCCCACTTGGCTTTGATGATGGAGGCCGCTTCGGCGGGATCGGCTACGGCGTAATCGCCTTCGAAGCCGCTCTCTTTGCAATAGAAGGCCGGGAACTTCTTCGTGCCCATGCAGAGGACGGGGACGCCGAAGGTCTCGAGGTATTCAAGGGTCAGGCCGATGTCGAGAATGGATTTGCAGCCGGCGCAGACGACCGCGACATTGGTGTGGGCAAGCTCCTGCAGGTCCGCGGAGATATCCATGGTCTTCTCGGCGCCGCGGTGTACGCCGCCGATGCCGCCGGTCGCGAAGACTTTGATGCCGGCCATGGCGGCCACGATCATCGTGGTGGCGACAGTGGTGGCGCCGGTCTTCTTCTCGGCGATCAGGTAGGGCAGGTCGCGGCGGGATACCTTCGCGACGTTCTCACCGTGGGCCATCAGGGAGAGGTCTTCCGGGGTCAGGCCGACCTTGAGACGGCCGTTGATAATGGCGATCGTCGCGGGGACGGCGCCTTCGTCACGGACGACCTGTTCGCATTCGTTGGCGAACTTTTCGTTCTCCGGGTAAGGCATACCGTGGGAGATGATGGTGGATTCAAGCGCGACGACCGGCTTGCCGTTCGCGAGCGCGTCTTTGATCTCGGGGAGAATATCCAAATAATCAGTGTACATTTTTGTTTCCTTTCAGAATGAACGCCGTGGGCGTTCGGTAATTAATAATGAAGGTCAGGCGTCTTCGACCAGGCGCTTGATTTTCGGGGTGACGGTCAAGGTGTCGCCCAATGTGATCTCCGCGGCGTGCATGGCGAGCTCAAGGGAGCGGTCGACATCGAAGCCCGCGAGATGCGCGTAAACCATGGCGCCGGTGAAGGCATCGCCCGCGCCGGTCGCGCTGACAGGATCGATCGAGGGATGCACCCGCTTTTCGCAGTAGCCGTCCGAGTCTTTATAGAAGACGCCGTCGCTGCCGAGGGTGATGACCACGCGGCTCGTCCCCGTTTTGAGAATGGCGTCCGCGGCTTCGTGAAGATCGGTGAGGGTCTTGATGGGCATGTCGGCGAGGATCTCAGCCTCCAGGCGGTTGCATTTCACCATGTAAAGGGACGGCAGGAACTGCTTGAGCACCTTCGCGTAGGTCGTCGAGATCGGATCCGCGAAGATCGGCTTATTGGACCAGCCTTCCATGACCGCGCCCAGCGCTTCGGGAGAGAGGTTGGGGTCGACCACGATCGCCTCCGCCTCGTCGAAGGCTGCCGCGTGGCGCTGAATGAAATCCGCGCCGAGGCCCTTGATGATGTGCATGTCGGAAATTGCCGCCAGCATGTCGCCGAGGTGATCGTTGAGGACCAGGTACGTCGACGAGCTCGCGCCGGGGATCGTCTCGATGCAGTCCGTCCGCATGCCCGCGTCCGCGCACCATTGGCGGATCAACTCGCCCGAGATGTCGTCCCCGACCGCCGACACCATGGTGACATCGGCGCCGAGGTGGGCTAAGTTCTCGGCGATATTGCGGCCGACTCCGCCGGCGCAGAGGCGCACCGTCCCGGGGTTCGAGTCGCGCATAACAACAGGCGCGTTCGGGAAGCCCTGAATGTCGACATTCGCCCCGCCCGCGCAGGTGACTTTGAATTTCTTATCGGCTGTCATGCCTTCTATTATAATGCACCTTGCGCGAAACGGCTGCGCTTCGATTTTCGCGGGTGATTTTCGCTGTAAATTGGTTTCATGAAAAGTTACACAAAGATAAAAAATCAGGTAGAATATTAAATAATGCCGCGGTGAGAGTTCGCCGCCGGTTGATCCTATAATCAACTTCAGTTTCAAGACTGAAGACGATGCATGCGATATCGTAAACTCCGGTACCGCACTTTTGTAAGGGAGATAATAATGAAAAAGAGTTTGTATGTATTGTTGGCCGTCCTGATGGTCCTGTGCTTAGCCCTGACCGGCTGCTCCTCCAAGACCGAAACCACGACCGAAGAAGTTGTTGAAGAAGCTGTCGCCGAAGCTGAAGTTGAAGCCGCGGTTGAAGAAGTTTCCGACGCTGTCGAAGAAGCCGAAGCCGAAGCTGCTGTTGAAGAAGCTGTCGAAGAAGCTGAAGTCGAAGCCGCTGTCGAAGAAGTTTCCGACGCTGTTGAAGAAGCCGAAGTCGAAGCTGCTGTTGAAGAAGCTGTCGAAGAAGCCGAAGTCGAAGAAGTTGTCGAAGCTGTTGCCGACGCCGCGACCTACAAGATCGCCCTCGTCACCGATACCGGCGGTATCAATGACCAGTCCTTCAACGCCTCCGCTTGGGAAGGTATGGAACGCGCTGCTTCCGAACTCGGTGTCGAAGTTAAGTACTTCGAATCCAAGACCGAAGCCGACTACGCTCCGAACCTCACCACCGCTGTTGACGATGGTTACGACCTCGTCATCGCTGTCGGTTGGATGATGGCCGATACCCTCTCCGAAGTTGCTGCTGAATATCCGGAACAGAAGTTCGCGATCATCGATAACGGTTCCGTTGGTGAAAACGTTGTCGGTATCAACTTCAACACCGAACAGTGCTCCTACCTCGTCGGCGTTATCGCCGGTACCATGACCCAGACCAAGAACGTTGGTTTCGTCATCGGTATGGTCTCCCCGCTGATGGATACCTTCGGTGTCGGTTACTACGCCGGTGTCCTCGACACCTGCTCCGACTGCCAGATCCAGGCCTACAACGCCAACTCCTACGGCGACGCTGCCGGCGGTAAGTCTGCTGCGATCAACATGTACGCCAACGGCGCTGACATCGTCTACCACGCTGCCGGCGGTACTGGTATGGGCGTCATCGAAGCCGCGAAGGAACAGGGCAAGTATGCCATTGGTGTCGATCAGGACCAGGCTTACCTCGCTCCGGAAAACGTTATCTCCTCCGCTATGAAGCGTGTTGATAACGCCGTGTACGCTGTCATCACCGATGTTGTCAACGGCACCTTCGAAGCCGGCGACAAGTACTATGATCTTTCCTCCGGTTCTGTTGACATCGCCCCGACTCAGGATCTCCTGACCGACGATGCCAAGGCCGCTGTCGAAAAGGCTAAGGAAGCCATCCTCGCCGGCGATATCGTCGTCCCGGCTGACCGTGAAGCTTTCGCTGC
>CAVCBG010000191.1:0-3643 GCA_963600285.1 Anaerovoracaceae bacterium | reverse complement strand
ATCATCGACATCATCGCCGAATGGGAATACGATATAGACCTCGTTTATTTCGTTCTCTTTGTAACCGATGTTTACAAATAATTCGTCGCTGAAAATAAGGCTGGCTCCGGTTTCTTCATCACCTTTGTAATAACTGCATGCCGGGCCGTCAAAAGATTCATAAATCTGCTGAAAAGTCTGATAAAAGCTATCCGGCGAGAACCCCATCGGGGACTGCGCGGCGCAGACGGTTGCGGTCAACAGCAGCAGCACGAAAGCAAGAAACGCGGACCTCAATTTCATAAAAACCTCTCTTCTAAATATCCCGACATACTTCCCACCGAGACCTTCCGGCGGGAAGCCTTTTTCCGTTCGCGGCGGACAGCGAGCTCAAGCGCCGTTCCGCCTCCGTTCAGTCGGCTTTCGTAATATACAGCACACCTTCTTTATAGCCATTCTCTTCTCGGGTACTCATCGCGAAACGATATCCCCAATAATCCTGCGGCTCTGAGCTCATTGAAAGGAGAAGATAAACGTACATAACTTCACTAACCATGTCTTCGAGCTCTTCGGTATCCATGTTTCTTATATCTACTCCGGATTGAATTTGTGAAGCAAACCAAAAGGTAGCAAGTGTCGCGAAAGTCATTCCAACAGTATCATTCGAAGCATCTTCGTCATCGGACAAGTAATTAAAATAAAGATACAGTTCGGTTACTCGATCATCACTGTACTCCATTAAAATTCCTAACGAATCACTGCTTACAACGTAGGCTTCCCCTTCTTGACTTCCTTTTGAATAGACGCATTTCGGGCCTTCAAGCGCGGTATTTAATGTATTAAACGCTTCGTAAAACGTTGTCGGCGAGAAATACATCGGGGACTGCGCGGCGCAGACCGTCGCGGTCAGCAGCAGCAATACGAGAACAAATAACGCGAATCGTGATTTCATATCAACCTCTCATCCGATAAAGGGAGACAACACTCCGCGCCGAACGGTATCCGACGCGGAGTGTTCCGTCATTACCAGGTGTAAAAATAGATGTCTTCCCACTTGCAGCGGGTGCCGAAGTCTTTGTTCGTACCGGACATGGTCGCCAGGCCCATATATCCTTCATCCTTGATGGCAACATCCGTCCATCGGGCTTCCTGCACGCCGTCAACATACACAGTGACGGTACCGCCGTTCGCGACGACAACGAACTGATGCGCCGCCTTGATCTGCGAGGAGCCGTAGCCGGCTTTGGGATATGACAGGGGAGTTCCCGAACGGTAGCCGTCCATGTAAACATAGCCGTCCATTCGCAGGGAGACCTCGAGCATGTTATCCGTCCCGTTCTCACGGAACACCAGGCCGCAGCCGGCGCTGAATGTGTTCGGCCGTTCGTGCGCGGATTCCCAGCTGACGTTCGCGCTGAAGACGAAGTTCCTGAGCTTGGCGAAGCGGTTCCACTGATACCAGTTGATCTGCGCCCATTCATCCGTGTAGTCATCCAGGTCGGAGTAACTGCCGCCCTCGGGGATGACATTCTTGGAGGAAAGATCGTCGAGCAGATCGAAGAAGGCTTGCTCACTTGCGGAAACGGATGCCGTACTGCCGGAGGAGGATTCCGAAGAGGACGACGCGGAGTCGGAGGAAGAATCCGAAGCCGTGCTGTCATCGACTTTTGTGATCTTATACACAGCCGCGACGGAGCCGTCGATTGATGTGCCATCCATATTGATCGAATAACCGCAGAAGTTTTCCAGCGATCCATTCTCCATCAGTTTATTGATCGAATCGGAAACGGTGTCGCCATCCATGTCGGTGGAGAAATTACCAAAGCCCACCGCGAGCGTGGCCATCATCGACCACATCGTGTCGACGTATTTCGTCCCAAAATCCTCGTCGGAGGACCCAATGATGACGTACAGATCAATGTTGGTCACATTGTTATCGGTGTAAAGCAGCTTGAAATAGATATCGTCGCGGATAACAATACGGGCGCCGTTTTCTTCATCACCGGCCTCGTAAGTGCATTCCGGCCCCTGAAGAGCGGAATTGATCTCGGAATATTCTTCATAGAACTCATCCGGAGAGAATCCCATCGGGGACTGCGCGAAGCAGACCGTCGCGGTCAGCAGCAGCAATACAAAAACAAAAAACGCGGACTTCAATTTCATCATAACCTCTCTTCTAACATATCCGTTCGTGTTTTCCATCGGACGAATCCGACAGACTTATTGCCGCCCAAGGGCGATCGTCAATTCCAAGTGTAATAATAGATATCCGTCCATTCGCAGCGGGTGCCGAAGCCTTTATTCGTGCCGGACATCGTCGCCAAGCCCATGTATCCGTTATCCTTGATGGCAACATCCGTCCATCGGGCTTCCTGCACGCCGTCAACATACACAGTGACGGTACCGCCGTTCGCGACGACAACGAACTGATGCGCCGCCTTGATCTGCGAGGAGCCGTAGCCGGCTTTGGGATATGACAGGGGAGTTCCCGAACGGTAGCCGTCCATGTAAACATAGCCGTCCATTCGCAGGGAGACCTCGAGCATGTTATCCGTCCCGTTCTCACGGAACACCAGGCCGCAGCCGGCGCTGAATGTGTTCGGCCGTTCGTGCGCGGATTCCCAGCTGACGTTCGCGCTGAAGACGAAGTTCCTGAGCTTGGCGAAGCGGTTCCACTGATACCAGTTGATCTGCGCCCATTCATCCGTGTAGTCATCCAGGTCGGAGTAACTGCCGCCCTCGGGGATGACATTCTTGGAGGAAAGATCGTCGAGCAGATCGAAGAAGGCTTGCTCACTTGCGGAAACGGATGCCGTACTGCCGGAGGAGGATTCCGAAGAGGACGACGCGGAGTCGGAGGAAGAATCCGAAGCCGTGCTGTCATCGACTTTTGTGATCTTATACACAGCCGCGACGGAGCCGTCGATTGATGTGCCATCCATATTGATCGAATAACCGCAGAAGTTTTCCAGCGATCCATTCTCCATCAGTTTATTGATCGAATCGGAAACGGTGTCGCCATCCATGTCGGTGGAGAAATTACCAAAGCCCACCGCGAGCGTGGCCATCATCGACCACATCGTGTCGACGTATTTCGTCCCAAAATCCTCGTCGGAGGACCCAATGATGACGTACAGATCAATGTTGGTCACATTGTTATCGGTGTAAAGCAGCTTGAAATAGATATCGTCGCGGATAACAATACGGGCGCCGTTTTCTTCATCACCGGCCTCGTAAGTGACTTCCGGACCTTGAAGGGCGGTATTGATTGTGGAATACTCCTCGTAAAACTCTTCCGGGGAGAACCCCATCGGGGACTGAGCGAAACAGACCGTCACGGTCAGCAGCAGCAGAACAACAACAAAAATCGCGGATCGTGATTTCATAAAAACCTCTCTTCTAAAAAGGAAACGATTGTTAATACGATTATACAATACGGAAATACAAGTTTCCCTCCGAATCGGGGTGATGTTCGTCACTATTTGCAGAGGAAAGTGTGGAGAGTGGAGAGAGGAGTTAATGAAAGAGTGCAGCGTGGTACCCACACTGCACTCTTCGATTTTATTCACGCTCCGCGACAATGGGTGTTCGGAGTGGGGAGTGAAACCACGAATTGCCGGCGGGATCACCTCATCCACCGCAAGCGGTCCCCCTTCCCCTACGA
>CAVCBG010000190.1:0-3666 GCA_963600285.1 Anaerovoracaceae bacterium | reverse complement strand
GAAATGAAAAACAGGCGCCTGTTTGGGACGCCTGTTTTTTGCTTCGGAGGGGAGTCTTCGAGTGTCGGGCGTTTAACTCCTCACTCCTAACTCCTCACTCCTAACTCCTAACTCCTCCTCACTCCTCACTGCTTTTAGATCGATTTTCCCGCGAACTGGGTCATGTAGAGATTGTAGTAAATCCCCTGCTTGGCGAGAAGTTCCTCGTGGGTGCCGGTTTCGGCGATGTGGCCCTGATCCATGACCACGATTTGATCCGCGTCTTGGATGGTGGAGAGGCGGTGGGCAATGATGATCGACGTGCGGTCCTTCATCAAGCGGGCCATCGCCTGCTGGATGTGCTTCTCCGTACGGGTATCCACGGAGCTCGTCGCCTCATCCAGAATGAGGATCGTCGGCTCATCGAGAACCGCGCGGCCGATGGAGAGCAGCTGGCGCTGGCCTTGGGAGAGGTTCTCGCCGTTCTCGGTCAGCACGAATTCATAACCGCCCTTCAGGCTCTGGATCATGTCGTAGCAGTAACACATCTTCGCGGCCTCGTCAATCTGTTCCTGTGAGACGTTCGGATTGGCGTAGGTCAGGTTATTGCGGATGGTGTCCGCGAAGAGCACGGTGTCCTGCAATACGATCGCGATGTCGTCGCGGAGGGCGTCGCACTTGATGTCCTTGATGTTCGTCCCGTCCACGAGGATCTCGCCGGAGTCCACATCATAGAAGCGCATCAGCAGGTTGACCACGGTCGTCTTGCCCGAACCGGTGGAGCCGACCAAGGCGATCTTCTTGCCGGCGGGGACTTCCAGGTTGAAGTCGAAGAGCACCTGCTTCTCCGGAACATAGGAGAAGTTCACGTGGCGGAAGGAGACGAGGCCCTGTTTGCCCATGGGCTCGGTGCCGCTCTTGTCCTCATCCGGCTGGTCGAGAATGCCGAAGACGCGTTCCGCGCAGGCGATCGCCGTCTGAATCTGGCCGTAGAGCTGGGCGATTTCATTGATCGGGCGGCCGAACTGCTTCGCGTAGACGATGAAGGCAGAGATGACGCCGATGGAGATCGTGCCGTGCAGGGCGAAGTAACCGCCGAAGGCAGCGATCAGCACGAAGCCGAAGTTGCTGACGACGTTCATGACCGGGCCCATGGAGCCCGCGAGGACTTCCGCCTTGATGCCGGCGGAGGTCAGGTCGTCGGAGATGCCGTTGAACTCAGCGATGGACTCGTCCTGGCGGTTGTACGCGGCGACGCTGTGGTAGCCGGTGACCATTTCCTCGACCTGGCTGTTGAGCTTGCCGAGGAGGTTCTGACGCTCAAGGAAGAGCTTCGCCATCAAGCCGGACATGTACTTCGTCAGGATGACGGTCAGGATGACGCTGATGCAGGAGACCAACGCCAGCTGCCAGCAGAGATACACCATCATGAAGACCGTGCCGATGATGGTGAGAATACCGGACACGAAGGACACCAGGGACTGCGACACCGTGTTCGAGATGTTCTCGACGTCGTTCGTCATGCGGCTCATGATGTCGCCGTGCGGATGGGAGTCCAGGTACGCGGTCGGCAGGTTGACGATCTTATCAAAGAGCTCGACGCGCATGTTGCGGACGATGCGCTGGCTCAGGCGGGCGCTCAGCTGCGACTGCAGCAGGGAGCCCAGCGCGCTCAGGACGTAGAAGACCGCCATGATGATCAAGATGCGCGGCAGCTTGTCAATTTCTTTCGCCGTGATGGTGTCGATGGCTTTGCTCTGGTAATCAGGCGCGAGGACGGAGACGACAACGGACGCCGCGACCACGGAAAGCAGCGCGATGACCATGCCCTTCTCCTTCGCGAAGTAGGTTAACAGCCGTTTCAGGGAGCCGGTGAAGTCGGCCGCCTTCTCAACACTCATGCCGGGGCGTCTGCCTCCGCGCATTCCGGGCATGCGGAAATCTTCTGAATTCTTGGATTTATCTGCCATGTTATTCCGCTCCCTTCAACTGAGAATTGTAAATATCTTTGTACGCCTGACTGGTCTGCAGCAGCTCGCTGTGCGTGCCGATGGCGGAGATGGTGCCGTTCTCAATCACGGCGATGCGGTCCGCGTCCTTCACGGAGGCGATACGCTGGGCGACGATGATCTTCGTCTGATCCGGGTATTCCTTCTCCAGCTGCTCGTAGAGGTTGGCTTCCGTCTTGAGGTCGAGGGCGCTGGTGGCGTCATCGAAGATCAGGACTTCGGCCTTCTTCAGGACGGAGCGGCTGATGGCGACGCGCTGTTTCTGACCGCCGGAGAGGCTCATGCCTTTCTCGGCGACCATGGTGTCAAGCCCCTGCGGCTGACGGTTGATGAACTCCGACGCCTGGGCAATGTCGGCCGCCTTGACGACTTCCGCGTCGGTGGCGTTCGGGTCGCCCCAGAGGATGTTCTCGCGGATCGACACGCTGAAGAGCTCCGCCTTCTGAAGCGCGATCGCGACCTTGTCGCGCAGGTCCACGAGGTCGTAATCCTTCACGTTGACATCGTCCAGCAGAACTTCGCCGGCGGTGACGTCATAGAAGCGCGGGATCAGGTTGATCAGGCTGGTTTTACCGCAGCCGGTCGCGCCCATGATGCCGATGGTCTCGCCGGGGTTGATGGTGAGATTGATGTCATGCAGGATCTGTTTGGAGTCTTCGCCGTTGTAGGAGAAAGACGCGTTGCGGAACTCGATCTTGCCCTTGACCGCGGATTCGCCGGAGAATTCTCCGCCGCGGATGACCGGCTCGGTGTCCAGAACTTCCTTGAGGCGTTTCGCGGAGGCGTTGCCGCGGGAGATGGTCTGGAAGATGCCGACCAGGGACAGCAGACTTTGCTGGATGTGGGTGGTGTAGGTGATGGCCGCCATGATGGAGCCCGGGGTCATGTTCCCGCTGTTCACGTGCAGGCCGCCGATGTAGATAATGCCGAGGACGACGATATTCATGATGATGTTGACGATCGGCATCATGTAGGAGAAGAGAATGGAGACGCGGAGCTGGGTGTTGACCAAGTCGTCATTCGCGGTCGCGAAGCGCTCTTTCTCATGATCCTCGCGGACGTACGCCTTCACGACGCGGGCGCCGGTGACATTCTCCTGCAGGACGGAGTTGACCTTATCCAGCTTGTCCTGCAGCACGCCGAAGATCGGGGTGCCTTTGAGGATGAAGTAGAAGATGCAGCCCGCCACGAACGGCAGGGAGCAGGCCGCCAGGATCCCGAAGCTCAGGTCCAGACGGATGATGCAGTAGATCCCGCCGAAGAAGAGCATCCCCGTGCGGATGAAGCCGCGGATGCACTGCATGACGAGGTTCTCGACCTGGGTCACGTCGTTGGTGATGCGGGTGACCAGCGAGCCGGTGGTGAATTGATCCGTCTGCTCGAAGGAGAGATTCATGATGCGCTCAAAGCAGGCTTTGCGGACATCGTTCGAGAAGCGCTTCGTGCAGAGGTTCGCGGTCACGCCGGACATTACGCCGCAGAAGCCGCCGAGAATGACGAACGCGACCATTTTCAGACCGGCGGAGAGCACGATCTGCATGTTCCCCACGCCGCCGGAAGACAAGCCGAGGACGCCTTCATCCACGATCGTCGCCATCAGATCCGGCTGAACCAGATCCATCAGCACTTCGCCGATCATGAACAACGGGGCAAGCAGTCCCCATTTCCAATGTTTCTT
>CAVCBG010000189.1:0-3675 GCA_963600285.1 Anaerovoracaceae bacterium | reverse complement strand
TCGGCCGGATATAGGTATTAAAAACCTCCCATCCGCCCGCGAGGAGCAGGATGGGAATGAGGATACAAAGGATTTGTTTGATCCGAACTTTCAGCATTAAGCCTTGTTATTCTGCGGTTGATTTTGGTTCTGCTGTCCGTTCTGCTGCGGCATATTCGGCTGCTGCGGATATCCCGGCATCGGCTGCTGATACATTCCCTGCGGAGGGAATCCCTGCGGCGGCATGGGCATGCCCTGCTGGGGGTATCCCTGCATCGGCTGCTGCTGATACATGCCCTGCTGCGGGAATCCTTGACGCGGCTGCTGATACATATTCTGCTGCTGCGGGTAACCCTGCATCGGCTGCTGCTGATAAGCGCCCTGCTGCGGACGGCCCTGCATCGGCTGCTGAGCGTACTGCGGAGTGCCGTAACCGACAGGCATCTGACCGCCGAAATTCGGAGCGGGCGGCTGCGGGATCTGGTTCGGCTGTTGGTTGAACGGATTGTTCTGTTCCGGCACAGCGTTGAAATTATTCTGATAAGGATTCTGCTGCATCGCGAAGTTCGGCGCGGCCGGCTGAGGGATAGACGGCATCTGCGGCGCGGCGTTCGCGGGTTCGTAACCGCCGAAGGGATTCGCGGACTGCTGGAAGCCAAAGGTATTGTTCGGCGCGGGCGCCTGGAACGGGTTCACCGCGGGCTGTGAAGTCTGGCTGTAGGAAACCGGTTCCGGAGCGGCGACAGTCTGCGCGGGCGTTTCGACAACGGGAGCAGCGGGAACCGGGGCGGGAGCGGGTTCTTCAACCGGGGCGGCGCTGACGGGTTCAACGGGGGCAGCCGGCTGGGCCTGTGCCTGAGCGGCGGCCGCGGCGGCCTGCTGCTGCGCCTGCTGTTCGAGCTTGCGCTTCTCAAGGATGACATTCGCTTCCGTTACGGTATCCGGGCGGGCGCCGTAAATCTTCTGCAGTTCGTCAAAAGCGGAAGACGGTTCTTCCTTCGCGGCAGCGGGAGCGGGCGTGAATTCGGGCATGGTCACCGTCGAGGTGGCTTTGAATTCCAAGCCTTCTTCCGGCAGCTCAACGCTTTCCTCTTCGGTCTCTTCAGGCTCGCTGACGACAGCGGACTTGATCGGCTTCGCTTCTTCTTTCTTGACGTTTTCCGGCTTGATGATCAGACCGGTCAGCATCGCGAGTTCATAATCGGGGTTCGCGAAGATTTCGGGGACAATGTCGTCGAGAATACGGTGTTCGGCTTCCTCGCGGAATTCGGGCTTCAGCTCAATGCGGCTGAGCTTGAAGAGCGTCTTCAGCAGCGCGCGTTTGACTTCAACCGGGGCATAGGAGGCGAGATCGAAGACGTCGCCGCTGTTGGCGGAGGCGAGCTTCTTGATCGCGGTTTCGCTGAGGAAATTCGCTTCCTTGACGGTCATGCTGTGCCAGCCGCGGGTCTTGATGACTTCCCCGAATCTCGGCAGCAGTTCGTCTTCCTTGATCTTCGGGCTCTTGGCGTTCAGGACAATGATGATCATGCCGGCGATACCGAGGCTGATGGCGTTTCGGTCATTGCCGTCGGCATCGATAATATCGTACGAGAAGCCGTCCGCCTGAAGCTTGTATTCCGGCGCTTCGCCTTTATAGGACCAAGTGTCATTTGAGAAGTCAAGCATTTCGGGAAGGGCTGACTTCGCGTCGTTTTTCTTTCCAAATAACGGCATAGAGTACCTCTTTCTTTATTGTTGTTGTTCTGTCGTCACGATTTCGGGATAAGGATCTTCCCGCTTGATTTTTCTGACAATGAAGCGCAAAATTTCTCTCGCGAGCCCGATGATCGGCGCGGCCAGGATGGCGCCCCAAATGCCGAGCTTCGTGCTGAGAACCATAATGCCGATGATAATCACCGCCGGATGAAGGTCGAGCGCGTTCCCCATAATATGCGGAACGAGGAAGATATTCTCCACCTGCTGCACGAGCACGGAGGCGACAATGACGAGGATCGCGAGGACGAAGTTATTCACCGGCAGCCAAGAGGAGCCGAAGATCAGGGCAATGATGATCGCCGGAACGCAGGCGAGGATCGGGCCGATGTTCGGGATGACTTCGCAGAAGCCGGCGATGATGCCGAGCAGCAGCGCCCAGCGGACACCGAGGATCGCGAACAGCGCGAAGGTGCCGAGGCCGACTACGAGCATCAGCTTGATCTCACCGGCGAAGTAGTTCGTCCAAATCTGGCCGATGTGCTCGATCAGCGCCTTTACTTCGGGTTTGTATTTATCTTCGAACAAGTTCAATGTCCATCCTTTCAGTTTTCTGCCGTCATTGCAGAAGTGAATCGAAGCCATGATCGCGGTCAACCCCGAGATCAAAATGGAAGCTACCTGGCTGACGACATTCGTGCCGATATTCAGCACCTTCTGGGCGGCGCCGGAAATGTTCGGGAGAAGGCTCTGAATATCGATGGAAGAAATGCGGAAGGACAAAATCCATTCACGCAGTTTTTCCAGCGGTTCGGTCAGGTCAATCTCCGTGCCGCCGAGGTTGACGGTCGGGACGATGACTTTTTGATCCACATTATCCAGCCACTTAACCACGCCGTCAATGATCTGATCCCAATCGACCGAGAAGAATTCGGTCAGCTGGCTTGTCACCCACGGGACGACGATCGCGAACACGCCGAAGACGATCAGAAAGAAGAAAATGTAAGCGAGGATGATCGCCACGCTGCGTTTGATATGCAGCTTCTTATTCAGCACATAGACCAGCGGGCTCAGCAGGTACGCGGCCAAGGCGGAGATCAAAATCAGCGAAAGCCGATTGCGGCTGATATAAACGATAAAGACCGCGATGATCACCAAAAACACGATCGCGATATAGCGCAGCGAATCGGTCCAAACGGTCGACTGTTTCGCCTGTTTCGGCTCGGTTTCGGAATTGCTTTCAGCAACAATAATGTTTCCCTGTTCCATACAAAACACTTCCAATCACTAATAGAAATTGTTCGGGTTCATCGGAACCCCGTTATATCTCATTTCGTAATGCAGATGCGGACCGGAGGAGTTGCCGGTGGTGCCCAGACCGCCGATGACATCGCCCTGGAACACATAATAACCGCATTCCACATTATAAGAATCCAAATGCGCGTAAAGCGTCTGCCAGCCGTTGCCGTGATCTATCATGACGACGTTTCCGTAGCCGTGATTGTTCCAGCCGGCGTAAACCACAACGCCGTGATCCGCGGCGTAGACCGCGTTCCCGAGCGAGCCGGCAATATCAATCGCGCGGTGGTTCGTGCTTTCATCATAATCATAACCCGAAAGCCAGGTTTCGGTGGTCGGCCAAATGAATGTACCGCTGCCGAGCGGACCGTCGGTGACCGCCTCGCAGGCGCCCGGACCGTAAATGGAAGCCACGGCCGGATTCTCACGCGTAATGAGCGGCGCGGACCAGTTCACGAATTCGCGGCTGCCGCCCGGGATGACGAGCCAGGTGCCCGGTTCAATGTTCGGGTTGCTGTAATCCCCGATCGTCTCGCGGGAGAGGTTATTCGCGGGACAGTCAATGATGTCCTCCGGCGTTACGCCGTAAACCTCCGCCACGCCGTTCAATCCGTCGCCGTCATGCCATTCGTAATAAACGCCGTCCACCGGGAGGATGTTCAGCTCCATCCCCGCCTGCAGCGCGTGCGGATCGTCTCCGAG
>CAVCBG010000188.1:0-3713 GCA_963600285.1 Anaerovoracaceae bacterium | reverse complement strand
CCGCTCCGCGGTGGATGAGGTGAACATCAGACCCGCTCCCCTTCGCGAAGCGTTCTAATCTAACAAACAACACAAATGCCGGGCATGGGAATTCCCTGCCCGGCGTCTTTTAACATGACCTCACCGCAAAATTAAGCCCGGCGCTGACGCGCGGCGCCGGCGAGCTGCATTCGAAAAGCCTATAAATCCCCGACAATACATGATATAATCCAATTATGGGAACGCCAAGCACGCATCGCGGCGGCAACACAGCATACCGTGCGCTCATGGTCTTGTTCCCGCCAAACAAACATTATTCTCGGAATTTACAAAACTGCAAACAGCATCGCGGCAGCCGCCTCGCAAAATGTTACGGAAGAGGAGTTTATTTATGGAATCGGAATGGAAAAAGACATTATTGCAACATACTGAAAAGTTGATTTCAATATTTGTAATATCGGTAATGCTGCTGTGTTCATTATCGATTCCCGTGTTCGCGAAATCCGAAAAAATCAAAAAAAATGAGGTTGAAGGAAAGCTGTACGAGTTCGATAAAGACAGCCACTATGAGTTTAATGAGACAAATTCTTACAGAAGCACAGAGCTCCCTATCACCTATGGTACGTTTTCTGTCAGCGGCAATGTGGAAGTTAATAAAACCAAAGGTGGCATACTGACTTATAAGGTCAAAGACGGAGACTTCGTATTTTACTATGATTACAAGGACACCAAGCTTAATGCCGGCGATGAACAATGGCATCTTGTAAACGACAAAAGCAACAAAGTTGCTGATTTTAAATTGGGCGCTGACATTATGAAGGGAGCGATCATCATTCAGACCTATTCCAAGGATAACAAATGGGTGACTGTTAAAACCTTCAATAACGCCTTCAGCGATGTACCTAACCGTAAAGAGCCGATATACACTGTAAGCAATATGCAGCTGATCAATGGCTGCAATTTCAGAGTAATCGTTGTTTACGAGTTCGCTAAAAAAGACAAAGACAAGAATCTTCTCGTTTTCGACAAATATAATTTCAAGAAATACGCCGAGGTTTACAGACTTTACGCTTATACAGGCGATGAAACAGCTAAGTCCGAAGATTCTAAGGCAGACGATCTCAATCAGACGTACAGTCTGGGCGAGACAGTTAAGGTGAAAGAATTTGACGGTTACTATGGCGAGACATCAATTGAAAAGGGCGATATGCACTATGGTTGGGACCTCGGCAATTTCTTCGTCAGCGGGTATACCGATAAAGTCAAGGGCGCCGATGAGAATATGGTTTTTCTGAAAAATGTCGGCGATAAGGTAACCCTTTGGTTCAATCTGGAGCAGGACATCAACTGTTTGAATGGCGACGATAAATTATCCATCGCGGCGGATGAAGAGGGCTATGATCAATACTTTCAAACCCCGAGGATGGACTTTGGACGAGGCATGCTGATTATCCGCGAAACCGATTACACCAATGTGAAAGGCAAGCCAATTCCCCATAAGAATTATCTCGAAGCCAATACTTCTACCAAAGCGGACACAAAGGTGCAGCTATTCGAGGAAGGCGATTATGAAGTCGCGCTTGATTACGCGGTTAAAAAAGACGAGCTGATCGACAAGACCGGTCATTACCGCATTTTCTTCAAGTTCTCCGTTCGCAACGGCAACTGTATGGTTTACCCCTTTGACGTCAAGACCGGCAGCGAGCTGACGAACAGCTCTATGACCGAGAACGGCTTCCGCCTCGATCTGGCAAAGTCCAGATATTTGAAAATCAACCTCAAACGTGAGGTATTGACAGACAGTGCCGATGGACTGGTCGAAGACACGCGCTTCAACGGCCCGGCAAAGGACGGCGCGGAATATACGGATGAAGGGATTTACACGATAACCGTCAGCAACGAATACACGGGCGCATCTACAACAAAGAAAATCTATGTCGGGAAAAACAACATCCTCCGCGCTTATGTGACTACCGGTTATTCAATTTCGGAAATCAACAGAATGGTCGCGAACGGAGCGAAAATTTCCAATGACGGCACGATTCAGCTCGCGTCAGCTTCGTCCGGCAACAGCGACGGGAATACAGCCGCGCCGTCTGCGTCCTCCTCAAGTAATCAAAGCTCAGGCAGCGGTGCATCGAATAACAGTGTCATGATTACCGGGATTATCGCCTGTGCCACGGTGGCTGTCGTCTGGATAAAGAAAAAGAAATAAATTTCGACAATCACCGCGGCAAAAAGGAGGAACACATCAATGAAACGAGCAGCGGCTTTATTACTCAGCATCACGATGCTTTTCACCGGGTGCATACCGGTACAAACACAGCCAAAAGCAGCAAATGAAAGTGATACGAATACAACATCGGCAGAGTCCGCAGAGCCGACAGCAGAGCCGGTTGTACTGAAAGATGTTCAGGTACAGTATGACTCTTTGAACGATGAAAATTTGCTGACATACGTCGAGAATTCGGTTTACAGAGATGTCATCAACTCTCTTAACAGCTCTGACTATTTTGTTGACAGCGTGTCCGCAGTTTATATCTCTAAAGAATACCTTGAGGAAACGGCTTACAACTCTCAATCGAATATCTACTTCGGTTATACACTGGCTGAATTGAACGAAATGTTCCAAGGGACGAAGTATGTTTTCACCATGAATGATGACGGCACAACGGGCGTGGAAGCGCTTCAGGAAATTGAAGACGTGACAGTCGGAGCAATGCTGAAGGATGTCGCTGTCGGGACAGGGGTTATTCTTGTTTGCGTATCGGTTTCTCTTGTGTCCGCGGCGACTGCTCCGGCAGTCAGCTTGATTTTCGCGACCTCCGCGGTGACGGCGGCAACATTCGCGGGATCCTCCGCGATTCTCGGCGGTATATCCGCGGGGATCGTGCGAGCCATCCAGACCGGAGATTTCGAAGAAGCGCTTGAAGCCGCGGGCGAGAGCGCTGCCAACGGCTTCAAGTGGGGCGCGATCAGCGGCGCAATTACCGGCGCCGCCATGGAAACGTTGACATTGAAAATAGCGACTCAAAACAAATTGCCTTGGGGTGATGCTGCTAAAATCCAAACGGAGTCCGATCTTCCTCTTGAGGTTATCTCTAAATTTCGCAGCATGGATGAATATAATGTTTACAAAGAAGCGGGCTTGCAGAACATTATGGTAAACGGCAAAACAGCTTTAATCCCTAAATTCGATTTGGACTTCGTGAGCCAACTTCCGGATGGAACCAAAGTTACAAATTTGGAAAGAATGCTGAGAGGATATGCGCCGCTTGATCCGGCAACCGGGAAGCCGTTCCAACTTCACCATATTGGGCAAAAGAACAATGCAATACTTGCCGCATTAACAGAAAGTCAGCACCAAGGCAATACTGCTCTCTTACACATCTTTGGGAAGGAATCCGAAATCAACCGCGCTGAATTCGCGACTGTACGCAAAGAATTCTGGGAATCCTTAGGCGCTATTCTTTCTTCGTAAGCAACAGGATGTGATTATGGGAAGTATCGCAGATTTATTTAGGAGTATGCCGGACTACATCGGTTCTACCGGCAGAAGCAGCGAGGAAATTGAACAGGCAGAGAGCCTGTTGAAATGCAAGTTCGCCGAAGACTACCGCGAATACTTGGCGGAAATAGGACTCGCCTGTTTCGATGGGCACGAACTCACCGGGTTGACAACGGAGGAACGTCTGAATGTCGTTTCCGTAACGCAGGAACAGCGAAGCCTGCTC
>CAVCBG010000187.1:0-3734 GCA_963600285.1 Anaerovoracaceae bacterium | reverse complement strand
GTACAGAACTCCGTAAACCCCAGCTCGCGAAGCATCCCCGCCGCATCGGAAAGATACGCGCCGAGGTGGGCGGGTTTGTGGGAGTCGCTGCCGAGGGTGATGATCCGGCCGCCGAGGCGGCGGTAGAGTTTGAGGATGTCGGCCGAGGGAGTGGAGTCGCGGAGGCCGTAGCGGTGGGAGGAGGTGTTGAGCTCGATCCCCTTGCCGTCGGCGATCACGGTTTGCAGAATCTCCGTCAGCACGGGTTTGATGTTCTCGAAGGGATAGTTTCCGATTTTGTCGTAACGGTTGATGAGGTCAAGGTGGCCGAGGACGGAGTAATTCTTATATCGGCGGACGAGCTCTAAGATCTCGGCATAGTACCGCCGCATGTATTCGTCCTGCGTGCGGCCGCGCTGGAAGTCCTGCGTCCACAGCTCTTTGTTCTCGACTTGATGGACGGAGAGGATGATGAAGTCGAACGGATAACGCCCGAAAAGCGTCTCATACCGCGAAATCGTCTCCGTCTGCATCCCGAATTCCATGCCGAATTTCAACGTGATCCGGTCGGCGTACTTCGCCTTGGCCGTGAGGAAGGCTTCGTAATAGGCGGCGTAGTCCGGGTTCAGCAAAGGCATCAACGCCGGCTCCCCCGGTCCGCCGGGGACGTACTTCACCTCGCCGGGCTCGTCGCGGTCCTTTTTGATCCCGTAATCGACGTGTTCGGTGAAGCAGAGTTCGCCGATCCCCTTGGCGATGGCATCCTTGACGACCTGCTCGAATTCGTATTCCGAATCGTCGCTGAACTCCGTGTGCACATGGTAATCCGCCGGCATGCCGCCTCCTGCCTATTTCGTGTACTTCGCCATCACCGTTTTCAGCTCGTGAATGTCGATCGGCTTCGCCACGTGGTCATTCATCCCGGCGTCGAGCGACGCCTTTTTGTCTTCCGCGAAGGCGTTCGCCGACAGGGCGATGATCGGGAGGTTCGCCTTGGGGTAGAGCTTCCGAATCTCGCGGGCGGCCTCGTAGCCGTCCATGACCGGCATCTGGATATCCATGAGGATGTAGTCGTAGTACTCGGCGCCCTTTTCCTCAAGCCGCAGCACCGCTTCGGCGCCGTTCTCGGCTGTCTCGACGGTCAAGCCTGCCTCTTCGAGAATGTATTTCGCGATCTCGACATTCAACTCATTGTCCTCGACCAGCAGAACGCGTCGGCCGGTGAAGTCAACGACATCGGCCATCTCCTCCGCGGCGGTTTTGACGTCGTCTTCAACCTTCTCGGAGGGGTCCGCCGAAACGGTTTCGCCGGTAGTCGAATCGGTGCAGCACGTTCCTTTCTGAAGCCGCAGCGGGAGCCTGATGATGAACGTCGTTCCTTTGCCCTTTTGGCTCTTGAATGTGATGGTGCCGCCCATTGCCTCCACGAACTCTTTGCAGACGGAAAGGCCGAGGCCCGTGCCGGTGACGCCGCTCGCGGTTGAGCTGTTCTCTCTCGCGAAGGGCTCGAACACGTGCTTCTGGAATTCCGGGCTCATGCCGATGCCGTTATCCGAGATGGTGAACTGGTAAAGGCCGGTGTCATCATCCCGGTGGATCTGTTCGCAATGAACTTTGACGGTGCCGTTCTCAAGGGAGTACTTGACGGCGTTCGAGATGATATTGAGGAACACCCGCTCGCAGCGGCCGATGTCGCAGTAAACGTATCTGTCCGTGATGGAGCCGAAGGAGAACGAGAGGTTGATGTTCTTTTCCTCCGCGAGTTCCCGCGTCGTGTCGGCGATCTGCGTGAACGCGAGCATCACGTCTGCCGGTTTTTCATCCAGCGTGACCTTGCCGGATTCCAGGCGGCTCATGTCCAAGACGGAGTTGATCAGCGACAGCAGCAGGTTCCCGGAGTATTGAATCTTATTCAGGCAGTCCGAGACCTTGGCGGTGTCGTTGACATTCTCAACGGCGATGTCGGTGAAGCCGATAATGGCGTTCAGCGGCGTACGGATATCGTGGCTCATGTTGGAGAGGAAATTGGTCTTGGAGGCGTTGGCTTCCTCAAGCGCGTGGCGGGCTTTGTTCGCTCTTGTGAAGGCGTAAAACGCGATCCCCGCGATCAGCATCAGAATAAGAACGGCCCACATCGTCAGGGTGTCTCTGTGCTCGGCGATAAAGTTCGTGAACGAGTCCGTGTTCTGTTCCGAGCCGATGTAGCTCAAGGCGTAATTCAATGCCTGGGCGTCGTCCATCCCGGCGATGGCGCGGTTCAGCAGGGAGAGCAGCGCCGTGTTCCCCGAAGCGACCGCGAAGGAAAAGCTGATCGGATTCGACAGCCGGGCTTCCGACAGGTTTTTGTATTTGCCTTCCCGGATGACCTGGGTCGTCCGCAGACCGTTCATGATCGTGGCGCCGACTTCCCCCTTGTCAACCGCGCGGAGGCCGTCCTCAATGCTTTTGTAATAAACGATCTCCGCCTTCGGGAAATTCGTCCGCGTGTAATATTCCTGAAGGATATTGTTGCCGTTCACGGCGAATGACGCCACCGACTCGTCGGTGTATTTGCCTTTGTAGACGAGGTCCGCGGAAATGCTGATGACCTCGGAGCTGACGACGACGCCGTTGTCCACGGCGAATTTTTGACTGTTGTACAAGGGGAACGCCGCGTCGATCTCCCCGCTCCGAAGGGCGGCGGCCATCTCATGCGTGTCCTTGTAGGCGATGTATTCCACGACCGCGTCGCCGCCAATGCCGAGATTGGCGAGCAGATCGGGGACGATGTCCGTCACGATGCCGTCGGGTTCGCCGTTCTCATCCGTGCCGCTGAAGGGGAGGTAATTATCCATGTACCCGAGCTTCAGCGTTTTGTGCGTATTCAGCCATTCCTGCTCATCCGTCAGCAGGGCTTTGTTGACGGCAAGGCGGGAGAAATACTTTTTCTCAAGGCCTTCGACGAAGAAGGGATCGATCTCCTCGATCCGTTCGCAGGCGCTGTTGATGTCGGAAACGAGGTCGGCTCTGTCCCTGTTCACGGCCAGGTAATAAGGGTCGCTGGAGATCTTCTTCAGCGCCGTGTATTCGCTGTTCGCGACCTGGTCGATTTCGCAGATCAGGTCGATCTCACCGGCCTCGAAGGCGGCTGCCTTCTCGGTAATCGAGGCGAATTCGATGATCTCCAAGTCGATGCCGTTTTTCTCGGCCCACTGCCGCGCCTTTTCGGTCTGCACGGAGTTGACGATGGTGCCGAGGGTTTTCCCATTGAAAGAGGTGTTGTCGTCGGGGTGGATATCGGTGTTGCCCGCGAGCGTGAAAAGGTAGAGGGATTCGGTCCCCATCGGGGAGTTGGGGAATAAGTAAAGCTTCCGCCGTTCCTCGGTCTTATTGACGTCGTAGAAAATGTCCGCCCTGCCGTCGGAGACCGCCTGCAGGCAGTCCGGGAAGCCGGTGCAGGAGGTGTATTCAACCGTCCAGCCGGAATAGGCGGCGATGGTCTGAATGTACTCGTAGCCGTACCCGCCGACCGGGATCCCATCCGCGTCGAGGGTGATGAACATCTCGGAGTCTTCCATGGCGACGCGGACGGTCTTGCCGTCACCGGACGCCCACGCCGGGCATACGCAGAGGAGAAGGAGGGCCAGCAACGCAAGCAGCAGCACGCCGCGATGTCGGTGAATGAATGCTCGATTGCCGATGGTGTCTGTGTTCATAAAAAGCCTCTGCCGCGAATTCCCCCGGCGGTGGGAATTCATACGCGTATGTTTAGGATG
>CAVCBG010000186.1:0-3749 GCA_963600285.1 Anaerovoracaceae bacterium | reverse complement strand
GCGGGAAAAGACCTCATCCACCGCTAACGCGGTCCCCCTTCCCCTACAAGGGGAAGGCTTAAGGCCGCTTCGCGTGGGGTATGGCGATTCCCGAACTCAGCCGGTATTGACCGTCGACACAGGCTTTCGATTCCGCGACGCGCTTTCACTGTCGCGGAGCGTAATTAAGGCCTTCTCCTTGTAGGAGAAGGGGGACCGCGTAGCGGTGGATGAGGTCTCGAAGACCGGAACGCTTACAATGTAAAATTATTCCCCGAAAAGGGAAGCTAACAATAAAGGAACACTATGGAAGATATTTTCGACATTAACCCCACATTCTCCATCAATTACTCCGCCGAGCCGAAGGGCGCGGTCGAATTTGTTGTCGTCGATGAGAAGTCCGAGCTGCTGAAGGAAGCCGGCGATACTGTTGTCACCCCCAACGGCGATAAAACCGTTGTCACCATCTACACCGGCGGAAGCAAGGCCTCCGACCGGTGGCGCAAGACCGGCGGGCGGATCGCCGCCTGGATGAAGAGCAAATGCCCCGCCTCCGCGGCCATTGACCTCACCGGCACCAACGAACGGGAGACCCTCGTCGGCCTGTTCCTCGGCGGATATGACTTCGACCGCTACAAGAAGCCCGCGGAAGAACACCCCGGCGCGCTCGAAGTCAAGATGGATAAAGCCGCCTTCGACGAAGTGAAGATCATCTGCGACGCCGCGAACATGGCCCGCGACTGGGCGCATGAACCGGCCTGCGTCATCAATCCGTGGACGCTCTCCGACCGCTGCGTGGAATTCGCGAAGAAGTTCGGCCTGAAGTGCACCGTCCTCGACGACAAGCAGCTGCGCGAAATGGGCGCGGGCGCCATTGTCGCCGTCGGTCAGGGATCGAAGACCCCGTCCCGCATGATCATCCTCGAGTACGCCGGGAACGGCGAAGGCAAGCCCGTCGCCCTGGTCGGCAAGAGCCTGACCTTTGACGCCGGCGGTTATTCGATCAAGAGCGCCATGAAGGGCATGAAGTACGACAAGTGCGGCGCCATGGCCGTCCTCGGCATCCTCCGCGCGGCTTCCGAACTGAAGCTCAAGACCCCGCTCGTGGGCGTGATCTGCGCCGCGGAGAACATGGTCTCCGACAAGTCCTACCTGGTGGATGACATTGTCACCTCCCTCTCCGGCAAGACCATCGAGATCACGAACACCGACGCCGAAGGCCGCTTGGTTCTGGCGGACGGCCTCACCTACGTCCAGCGCAATTACAGCCCCCGCTGCGTCCTCAATTACTGCACCCTGACCGGGGCCTGCGTTGTCGCCTTCGGACACGTCCGCGCGGGCGTGATGTGCACCGACGACAAGCTCTTCTCCGAACTCAACGCTTCCGCCGATCAGACCCGCGAGCTCATCTGGCGTCTGCCGAATGATGAGGACTTCCTCGAGACCATGAAGAGCCACGAGGCCGACATCGTCAACAGCGGCGGCCGTGAAGGCGGGCTGTGCACGGCGGGCATCTTCCTGAAGTCCTTCATCGACGAAGGCATGCCGTGGGCGCACTTCGACATCGCCGGCACGGCATATAACGACAACGGCAGCGCCTACCTCGTCCCCGGCGCGACCGGTTTCGGCGTCCGCCTGACGGTGGATTGGCTGCGCGGATTGGAATAAATCCCGAATTTCAAAACTCCCGAACATTTCGTTCGGGAGTTTTTGTTCTTAACGTCCAAGGTGCCTTATAATAATACTATGGCAAAAGCGACGACTCAATATGTATGTCAATCCTGCGGTCGAACCAGTCCGCGATTCTTGGGACGCTGCCCCGGCTGCGGCGCTTACGGGACGATGGTGGAGGAGCTCAAGGAAGAGCTTCCGTCAACCTCGGCCCGCGGACGCGTGCGCGTGCTCTCCGGCAGCCTCGAAGGCGATTCGCCGCGCCGGCTCAAGGATATTGACGAAGCCGCCGAGCCCCGCATTGAAACCGGCATCTCCGAGCTTTCCCAGGTCCTGGGCGGAGGCGTCGTCCCCGGTTCGGTCATTCTGATCGGCGGCGACCCCGGCATCGGCAAGTCTACGCTGCTGCTTCAGGCGGCGATGAATATCGCCCGCGAACATAAACTGCTCTACGTCTCGGGTGAGGAATCCGAGCGGCAGATCAAAATGCGCGCCGCCCGCTTGGTTGAAAACGGCGGGCTGGACGAGATCCCGGACGAGCTGCTCCTGCTGACGGAGACCTCCCTCAACCGCGTCATCAATGAAGTCCGCGAACTTCAGCCGGAGTTCCTGATCATCGACTCGATCCAGACCATGCAGTTGGAGGAGATCGAGTCCACCGCGGGCTCCGTCTCTCAGGTGCGTGAATGCGCGGGACGCCTGCGCGAGCTCGCCAAGATGAATAACATCACCGTCTTCATGATCGGCCACGTCACCAAGGAAGGCACGATCGCCGGCCCGCGCATCTTGGAGCACATCGTCGACACCGTGCTCTACCTTGAAGGCGACCGCTTCATGTCGCTGCGGCTGCTGCGTTCGGTCAAAAACCGCTACGGCGCCACTTCCGAAGTCGGCGTCTTCGAGATGCTTGAGGAAGGTCTCGTCGAGGTGAAGAACCCCTCCGAGGTGTTCCTTGCCGAGCGGATGGTCAACGCCCCCGGCTCGGCCATCGTCGTCACCATGGAAGGGACGCGGCCGATGCTGGTGGAGATTCAGGGCCTGACGAACCCCGTCGGCCTGGGCAATCCCCGCCGCACCCCGATCGGCGTGGACATCAACCGCCTGTTCCTCATCACCGCCGTGCTGACGCGCCGCGTCGGCGTCCGCTTGGGCGAGCAGGACGTGTTCGTGAATGTCGTCGGCGGGATGCGCATTGCCGAACCCGCGGCGGATCTTGCCATCGCGGCCGCCATTGTCTCCTCCGCCCGCAGCCAGCCGGTCCGCGCCGACGCGGTGCTGATCGGTGAAATCGGTCTCTCGGGAGAGCTGCGCGGGGCGAACAAGATCAACGCCCGCCTGAACGAGGCGGCGAAGCTGGGCTTCACCTTCGCTGTCATCCCGCGGGTCACCCAAAAAATTCGTGACAGCTTCCCGAAAGGAATGCAGGTCGTCGAGGCCCGCTCCCTGCGGGAGGCGTTGAGAGCGGTGCTGCTGCCCGCCGAAAAAGAAGCGTAACAACCGGCTGACGAAGGTCGTCAGCGTGAAACAAAAGGAACGAAACATGGAAATTACCACGACTGTCAAAACCATCGCCAACCCCATCACGGCGGTATCGCATACGCGTAAGAATCACGCGCTCGAGCACGCGACGATCACCCTGCTCTCGAAGGCCCTCCCCGGCCGCCGCTTCTCCGGCCTGTCCCTGCCGACCGGCTATTGGATCCTCGGCTTGGCGGAGCTTGACGACGTCCGCAAGGCTGCCGAAGCCGGCCTCGCGCGCCTCGCTATCGGCGAATCCCGGCTCGCCGTTCATCCGAACTGCGGCACGAACATCGCCGTCACCGCGCTCCTCGCGGCGGCCGCTTCCATGGCTTCGCTGCGGCTGAATATGGACGACGACGGCAACATCAGCGACAGCGACACCTTCGCCTGCCTGGTCAAAGGCGGCTTGGTGGGCGCGTTCGCCGGCAGACCGCTCGGCCCGAAGGCGCAGAAATACGTCACCACCGACGCCAACGTTCACGGACTCTCCATCACCGGCATCACCTGCCATCTGCTGCGGAACTTCACCGCGTTTTACATTGAGACCGCTTTAGAGACCGCGGAAGAACCGGAACCGG
>CAVCBG010000185.1:0-3749 GCA_963600285.1 Anaerovoracaceae bacterium | reverse complement strand
ACACCGAATAAATATTCACGAACGTCCAGGGAGCGCGGTCGATGGCGGCGAAGAAGTTTTTTCTCACCAGCTGCATCACGTCTTTCTGCATCTGCTCATGCGTCTTGCCCTTCAGGTACTTCGCGCAGTGCTCGATGATCTGGCGTTTCAGCTGCTCTTCAACGGGAGCGAGGTCTTCGTCGTTCGTCACGCCGGAGAAGACGAACTGCGGTTCCTGAATCAGGCCGCCGGTTTTCTTATCCAGCAGCAGCGTCACGATCACGACGCCGCTCTCGGAGAGCTTCTCGCGCTGGCTGACGACATCGGCCGTCACGTCGCCGACGCCCTTGCCGTCCACGAAGACCACCGAGGCCGGGACTTTGTCGCCGTACTTCAGCTTGCCGTTCGTGAAGGACAGCGTCTGGCCGTCTTCGGTCACGATGATATTGGAGTCGTTATACCCCATCTGCTTGGCGATCTTGGCCTGAGCAATCAAATGCCGCAGCTCGCCGTGGACAGGGATCATGTACTTCGGGCGGACGAGATTCATCAGCAGCTTCATTTCATCCTGGCAGGCATGCCCGGAGACATGCACCGACAGCACGGAGTTGATGACGACGTCGGCGCCGAGTTTATACAGGCGGTTGATGACGCCGGAGACGGCTTCCTCGTTGCCGGGGATCGGGGACGAGGAGAGGACGATGGTGTCGCCCTTCTTCACGCTGAAGGCGTTATACCGTCCGCGGGAAAGGCGTCCGAGGATGGAGTTCGCCTCGCCCTGGGAGCCGGTGCAGAGGATCAGGACTTCGCGGTCCGGCAGGCTCAGGGCCTGTTCCAACGGGATGACGTCCTCCTCCGGCAGGTCGATGTAACCGAGCTTGCGGGCGAGGTTGACGTTGTCCACCATGCTCGTCCCGACGATGCAGATCTTGCGGTGATGATGCCGCGCGATGGTTGAAACCTGCTGCAGTCGGGAGATCAGGGACGCGAAACTGGAAATGATGATGCGGCCCTTGGCGTTGATGAAGACGCGCTCGAAGCTCTGGTTGATCTCCATCTCCGACGGCGTTGTGCCGGGGCGCTCCGCGTTGGAGGAGTCCGCCAGCAGCGCGAGGACGCCGCGTTTGCCGAGTTCGCCCAGCTTCGCGAAGTCGCTCGGCCAATGATCGATCGGGGTCTGGTCGAATTTATAGTCGCCGCTCATGACAATGAGCCCGGCGCCGGTTTCAATCGCCACGCCGACGCTGTCCGGGATGGAATGCGTCATGTGGAAGAGCTCGATCTTGAACGGACCGACCTCGAAGCTGTCCCCCGCCTGCTTGACGATGAACTGCGTCTTATTCAGCTTGCCCGCCTTCGCGAGCTTGACTTCGGTGAGCTCCTTCGTCAGCGCGGTGGTGTAGATCGGTACATTCTCGAGGACATCGAAAAGGTACGGCACGCCGCCGATATGGTCTTCGTGTCCGTGGGTGAGAATGATCCCGTCGACGAGCTTGCTTTTCCCGTTCAGGTACTGCATGTCCGGGATGATGTAGTCGACGCCGATCATGTCGTTATCCGGGAAAAGGATCCCGCAGTCGACAATAAGAATTCGGCCGCAGTACTCGAATACTGTCATATTGCGGCCAAACTCTCCAAGCCCGCCGAGCGGGATGATATTTATTTTGTTTTCATTTTTCTTTTTAGGCATTATCTCTCAATTTCTTGAACAGCTCAAGCTGCTGAGGAGAGAGGTTCTTAGGCAGCGAGACACGCATCTTCGCGTACAGATCGCCGCGGGCGCCCGCCTGATTCAATTTCGGCATACCCTTCCCCGCCAGACGGATCAGCTGATCGGGCTGCGTCCCGGCCGGGATCTTGAGGGCATAATTGCCGTCCTTGGAACGGACAACCGCTTCACCGCCGAGCACGGCGGTGTAAAGGTCGATCGGTACATCCACGAAGAGGTCGTCGTCAACCCGTTCGAAAGCGCCTTCCTTGTTCGCGGTCATAATGACCAGGATCAAGTCGCGCTTCACGCCGTTCGAGTTGTACGCGCCGGCGAGACGGATTTTCGTCCCGTTCTTCGCGCCGGCAGGGATCGTCGCCTCGATGGACTGATCCCCGAGGCTGATCTGGCGTTTGCAGCCGTGGAAGGCTTCATCGAGACTGATCTCGACGTTGCACTCCACAGCCTGCGGCTTGGTTTGAGCGCCGCTGCCGTAGCCGGTGTTGAACTCAACGGTCCGGCGTGTACGCGGACGGCCGTAAGCCCGGCGGGTCGGGTCGCTGTTCATACCGCCCATACCGCCGAAGATGGATGAGAAGAATTCGGAGAATCCGCCCATGTCATCCGTGCTGAAGGTCGTTCCGCCGCCTTTATTGCCGGAGAACCATTCACCCCAGTTGTAATTCGCGCTGCTTCCGCCGCTC
The DNA here is from genome assembly GCA_963600285.1 of Anaerovoracaceae bacterium. GTDB lineage: Bacteria > Chloroflexota > Anaerolineae > Anaerolineales > Anaerolineaceae > Flexilinea. The sequence goes on along the minus strand of CAVCBG010000185.1, from coordinate 1,358 downwards.
TGTTCCCACTGTTTATAGGAGGAGCCGAGCTGATCATAGCGGGCACGCTTTTCTTTATCTTTCAATACTTCATAGGCCTCGTTGATGGCCTTAAATTTCTCTTCGGCGCTCTTATCACCCTGGTTATGATCCGGATGATACTTCTTCGCGAGCGCGAAATACGCCTTTTTGATCTCCGCGTCCGTCGCAGTCTTGGACACGCCTAATGTTTCGTAGTAATCTTGATATTCCATAATATCACCGCCTTCCCGTGAGAAAACGTTGTTTTAATAATTATAAACAGCTTTTTCTGTCATTTACAGATACTACACTGTCTTTGTTAGAAATACGTTTAATTCCCGGGATGGATTCGAAAACCAAGGATTTAAAACAAAAAGCGGGGAAACCGCCCCGCCGGATTACATCGCGGTGTTGTCCTGCTCTTCGGTCATGACCGGATAATTATTGCTGCGCGTATGGCGGTTGCCGGTCACAAAACTGCGGACGTAATAGAATTCGCGCTCGTCAAGCGGACGGCCGAGTCCATTCACGACGCGTTCTTTGCCGTCCTGAAGGTCGTTGGCATCACCGACGAGTTCGCCGACCTTGACCGCGACGTCCATGGCTTTCATGAAGTCGCTCTTGGACATCGGTTCGTCTTCGGACGGGATGAAGGTTTCCGCGTCGAAGGAATCCAGCGTGGCGAGGAGCTGCTTCATATCTTCCAGGCGGATGGCTCCGCCGCCGACGTAGACATTCTCGCAGTAGCAGTTGCCGAGGAAAAGGACCTTGTCGGAGGGGATATACGCCACGGTGCAGTCTTCGGAATGCGGACCGCCGACGTGCACGAGATCGACGTGAATGTCATCCAGGCGGACAGCCATGTGATGACAGTAGGTAATGTCAGCCGTGCGGACCTTGAAGGAGTAGCGCATCGGGACTTCATGCTTGATCGCGTCGGCGAAAGCGGGAATCTCAAGCCCCGCCGCGACGCGGGAGTTCAACGTGGCGTCGGACCAATCCCAGCGCTGCATGGTGAGGAGCCGGTCGTTGGTAAGGTTGCCGGCGATGGTCTTCGCCGGGGTGGCCGTCATGCCGAATACGTGCGTCCACTGCCAATCGGTAACGGCCGCGAACTCCGGATCGGGGAGGTTCTGCATACGCCCCATGCCGTAGAACTCGGACAGATGCTCCGGAGAGTTGCCGGTATTCACGATCATGGATTTGGTTCCGCCGCAAACGTATCCCAAAGCCGGACGATGCTTCTCGCCGTCTTTCGGAAGATACCATACATGATCGGAAATCTGATTCAGCATATTAATTCACTACCTTTTCTTGATTTTAGCTTAATCGAAATAAAAAGGCAATTATTATCACAA
>CAVCBG010000184.1:0-3767 GCA_963600285.1 Anaerovoracaceae bacterium | reverse complement strand
TTGTCGACCTGGGTCGTCGCCCAGAGGCCGAGCTCGCCTTCCACGACGGGGAGGTTGCCCGCGGAGAGGGTCTGCCATTCCTGCTGGTCGTCCACCGGGGAGAAGGCGTAATGATAAAACGCCATGTCGCGGACGTTGACCGTCGCCATCAGCGTATAACTGCCGGAGATCTCCTCGCCGTTCACCGGCTCGAGCCACTCCAGCTGTCCCGCAACGCAGCCGCCGCCCGTACTCGCGGACGCTGCCGTCGAGGCTTCGGAACCTTCCGGCGTGGAGTTGATCACCAAGCCGGTCTCGTCGTCATTGCGGACGATCATCAGATCCTCTTCACCTTCCGCGGTTCCTTCCACGGAAACAGCCGCTTCGCCCTCGGCCGGTGTCGGCGTAGGCGTTGCCATCACCTGCGGCCATTCGGGGATCACGAACGTCACCAAGACGAATTCCGCCGCGATCAGCAGAAGCAGCAGCACGAAAACCGCCAGCGCGGAGTTGAGCCGCCACTGCGCGTTCTCACGTTCCAAGCCGAAAATCGTGTTGTAACGCTCCTGCCAGGCGGTGATCAGCCGCTTCAGGTAGATCAACGCCAACACGCCCAGGACCGCGTAGATCCAGAGCTGATAATCGACGAGAAAGTGAAAGAATTCCAGCATCTTAAAGAAAACTCAATATAACTTCAAACCGGTTTTGCGGTTCACCCACTTGAGGAAGGCACTGCCGCGGGAATAGACGCGGACGATGTCCGAATGTTCATGTCCGAAGACCGTGCCCTGCTTGATGACCGCGCGCAGCTCGTCCGCCGTGTTGAACTCCGGCAGGGAGAGGCCCATCGTCCCGAGTTCGGGGACGCCGTGCGCGTCGGAACCGGCCGTCCCGCCGAGTCCGTGCGCGGCGGCGAAGTTCTTCGCGGCGTCGTTCATCCAAGCGCGGTTGCGGGCGTTGGAAATCTCAATCGCGTCCAGGTACGGCAGATACCGTTCCATCTCCTCCTCGCTCCAGCCGTGGCGCCGATGCGCGTAAGGGTGGGAGAGGGAGATGAACGCGCCCTGATCCCGTAAACGGCGGAAAGCTTCCTCGGGCTCGATTCCCTTCGGAAGCTGTTCCTTAACAAAAAGCGCGAGGATCTCGCCGCTCGTGGTGAGAATTTCCTCCCCCACGATGACGAAGTCCGGATAGCGCTTTTGAATCTCAACCGCGGAGGCGGTGTTGTTGTGATCGGTGATGATCAGTTTCCCGAGCCCGACCTTTTTCGCGCGTGAAACCAGGTCCTCCGGTTTGGAAACAGAGTCAGGCGACCCAATGCTGTGCACATGAAAATCAACTTTGATCATGGCACATATTATAACAGCGTTCGCGGCGTCGGGCGGGGATTTATTCGGCCGTCACCGGAACGCCGTTCAGCAGGTACGACTCGCCGGGGACGAGCGCCGGGGCGGAGAGGATGATCATGCTGTAGTTCTCCTCCGGGGTCGTCTCGAGGATGAGATTCCCGGACGCGTCGGTCAGGCGAAGGGCGACGCCGGCGTTGCCCCAGGTCTTCTGCGCGATCACGCCCTGGGACGCGGAGCTGAAGGACTGCGACATCCAGGTCATGGCGCCGGTCCCGATGAAGGTCCCGCCTTCGATAATGCCGACGCGGTCGAAGTCCAGGGACTGCGTATCGCCGCTGTCGGGTCCGCAGAGAACGGTCTCACCGCCGTTGATGAAGACGTTGCCGTTCGCGTCCAACGCGTCCGCCGTGGAATGGACATAGATCGTCCCGCCGTTGATGGTGATGGACGGCTGGCTTTCGTCAATGTCTTCTTCCGTAACCGAATCGCCCGGTCCCTTCGGACCGCCGGGGAGCTTCGCGGCGTCTTTGGAGGTGGAACCGTCCGCGGCGTTCAAGCCGTCATCGACGCAGTCCAGGCGGATGCTGCCGCCGTTGATAACGACGTCGCGGCCTTCAATGCCTTCGTAGCAGAGGGAAACCGTGATCACGCCGTCATTGATCGTGACCGTCGTGTCGGCATGAACGGCGTCATCGCCGGTGTAGATGGTGAAGCTGCCGCCGTTGATCTCGACGTCGGAATTGCCGTGCACCGCGTCGTCCTTGCTGTCAATGCCGAACGTCCCGCCGTTGATGGTCAGCTTGCCGTCCGCCTTGATGGCTTTCGTGGAGACGGCGTTTTCGTCGTCGTCCGCGTCCGCGTGCTCGGAGCCGGCTCCCCAACGGGCGCCGTGAGCCTGCTTCATTTCGGCTTCCGCGCTGCCTCCGCCGGTGATGATCTCGAACACGCCGTTCTCGATCTTCACCGCGCCGGTGGCGCTGATGCCGTCCCCGTCGGAGGTCAGGTAGAAGACCCCGTTCTCGATGGAGATGATCCCCATCTCGGCGTTGTCCTTATTCTCCGCGCGGAGGGCGTCTTTGCCGGAGGTCACGCTGATCACGCCGCCCTTGACGGTGACGCCGTCATTGGCGCTGATGCCGTGGCCGCCCGCGGTGACGCTGATGGTGCCGTCCTTGATCTTGAGCTCATCCTTGCCGCGGATGCCCTCCCCGGCGGGGGAGCTCACGGACAGGCTGCCGCTGCCCTCAATGACGAGATCGTCTTTGGAATACAGGGCGGCGTCTTCATCGCCGCTGAACTGCCCGCCGTTGGCGAGCGAATTGACGGAGCCTTCCGCCAAGGTGAGGGTGACTTTGTCCGCCTGTTTGACCCAAATCGCGGGAGCGTCCGCGCTGAGGATTGTGACGTTATCGAGGATCAGCTCCACCTTGTCGGATTTATCCGCGTCGACGACGACCGTGCCGTCAATATTCCCGGTGAGTCGGTACGTGCCGGCCTCCGTGATCGTTTCGGGGGATGTGATTTCGGTCACGCCGTTCTTCGCCGCGGCGGGAATGACAATAAAAAGTGTGAGTAGGGTAAAGAGAATTCGTTTCATAAAAACATTATATCAGGAAACAGGCATCAAAAAAGTGCCGCGCGGGGCGGCACTTTTGTTTTTATTTATCAGCGTGTGTGTGAATATTACAGCGGTTTGGCGCAGATGACGCGGCGGTTGGCGTATCCGCCGTCAACGCTCTCGTCTTCGCAGGTGATCAGCGTCAGGCTGTCGGCGTATTCATCCGCCGCGGCGTAAACGGAGTCGACATCATCGGCGGCGACTTTGACATTGGCGTAGACTTCGTAGACCGTCATCGTGCCGTCGTTCTGATTGGCGATGAAGACGCGGTCGCCTTCGGTCAGGCTGCCGATGTTGACGAACGGACCGTATTCGTCGGCGTCAATGTGGTTGTGCGCGGCGATCCAGGTCTGACCTTCGCCCGGCATGGCGGAGCCTTCGAGCAGGCCGGCGTTCGCGCCGAGCCAGGTCACGGCGTAACCGTCATCCGTGAAGGGGACTTCGAGGATGTCGGCGGAGGCGCCGATGGAGGGGAGCTCGATGCTCAGGCCGAGGGCGCTGTAGTTCACGGACTTCGGCTGCGGAGCGACGGCACCGTTGATACCGGTGGCGGGGAGGACGCAGTTCTTGGAGCAGCTGCGTTTGGCACCCGGTTCGTCGTCAACCAGGCTGAAGAATTCAATGCTGTTGACAGCGGCCGTGTTCGCGGCGGCGGTGTCATCCGCGTCGGCATCGGTATCGCCGGTGTCGTCACCTTCCGCGACGACGATGATGTTGTCGTCATCGGATTCGACGGTCACGTCCTCGGAAACTTCCTCGCCCAAATCTTCGCTCAGGTCGGCGTCTTCATCAACGGTGATAACGATCTCGTCTTCGCCTTC
>CAVCBG010000183.1:0-3790 GCA_963600285.1 Anaerovoracaceae bacterium | reverse complement strand
GTGCGGGCGTCGGTTTTGTAGGCGGCGCAGCGCTTGCCGTGGGCGTAGGCGTATCCCATCGCGAACGACGCGCCTTCGTCGGGGACGCGGCCGTCCATCAGGAAGAGGAACAGGTCGCAGTCCTGCAGATGCTGCAAGTCGGCTTTGAACACGTACTCGTATTTGCTCACGCCGTTCACCGTCTCCGGCATCTCGGCAATGACGCCGCCGTCCCGCTGGGGCAGGTAGGTCTCATGCCCGCATTCACGAATGATGCCGTCGATGTGTTCATTGAAACGCTTCTCGCCGTCATTGAAGAGCGGCCCCGCGATATATACTTTCATTCATTCCTCCTAAAAATTCGTCAAGAAATCGTCTTTTTTGCTCGGCACGATGACGTCGTCACGGGTCCCGCCGAGCAGGTCCTTCCAAAATTCGTTGTCATACAGCCGTGAGCGGATCGGCAGCGGCATGGGAACGCCGTAGCCGAGGAGCAGGACTTCCTGCTTCTGCTGCAGGCGGGCAAGCATGCCGCGGAGGGCGTCCCGCCCGGAGAGACCGGAGAGGACGGCCTTGATGTCGTCCTCGTCGCCGAGCCAGCCGGAGACGCGGGTGCCGAGCTGCGACATGATCTCGTCGTCGATCTGCGAAGGGCGCTGGTCGATCACGAGCAGGGTGACGGAGTACTTCCGCATCTCCCGCGCGATGACGGAGAACGACGTCTGCGAAGCCATATCGCGGCTCAGGAGCTTATGCGCTTCCTCAATGGCGACCACCAGCTGAATCGGTTTCGGATTCTTCGTTTTGTCGGCCAAGTACGCGTCCGACTTCTTGATCCAAGCCTCGCGCACCTTCCGCGTCAGGATGTTCGCGACGAAGAGGTAATCGAGGTCGTTTTGATACTTGTCGAAAGAGACGATGACGGAAATGCCGTTCTCGAGCGCGTTCACGATGGCATTGACCGCGGAGTCGGAACTCACATCATCGAGGTATTTCTTATCGTAAAGCCGGCGCAGCTTGCTCTGAAGGGCCGCCGCGGCCATCTCATTGACGTTGTTGTTCTGCGCCCAGATCTCGACGGTGTCATTGCCGTCCGAACCGAGGTCCATGAATTTACGGAACCAGTCGCCGCCGAACGACTTGACCAGCACGGAGAGGGTCGTGGCGGTGGTTTCGCGCAGGTTCAGGGTGCGGGAGAGCATCAGAATGTCTTCCGCCGTGACATCTTTGTAACCGATGACGAGGTCGAAGTCCGAACGTTTGCCGTTGATGGAGCCGCCGACGCCGAGGGTGCATACCTTGACGCGGCCGGGCAGCTTGTTCTTCAGCCCGGGCACCTCGGTGTTCTTGCCTTCGGATTTGGCGCCGTAGGCGTATTCGTTATGCATATCGAAGACCAGCGTGGAGGCGATGCCTTTCTGAATCAGCCCGGCGAGGATCATGCGCGTGAGGAAGGACTTCCCCGTGCCGGTGGAGCCGAAGATGCCGGAGGAGCGCTGGACGAATTTCTCAAGGTTCAGCGCGACCGGGTGGCCCTGTTCGCGGGTGGAGCCGATCTCCATGTTGGTTTTCTTGTCAATCTTCCCGAAGACCGAGGCGACATCGGCAGCGTCGCCGAGACGCACCGGGGAATAGTGCGGCGGGACCATCTTCACCGGGATCGGCGCGGCGTCCTCATCGCCTGTAATGCCTTTGTAATTTTCGTCCAAGGGATCCTCGCCGACGTCCTGCATCATGGCAGGGAGGATGTCCATCTCGGTATAGAGAACGCGGTCGGCGAACTGCCTGCGGATGGCGTCCGGGATTCGATCCAGGGCGCGGCGGTCCAGAAAACGCGGATCCGCGGCGCGGAGCTTCAGGTCGGTGACCAGGCCGTAGAACCGGCGGGTGCCGTTCTCCGCCACGACGAAGCTGCCTTCCTGAACGAACTCCGGGGAGACGGTCAGCCGGGCGGTGAAGCCTTCCTTCAAGCCGCCTTCGGTGATGTAGCCGATGTTCATGCTTTCACTCATGGCGGCCTCCTACTCAAAAATGTCCGCGTCGCCGACAGCGCCGAGAACGGAGACGAGGCCCGCGGGGTCGCCCTGCATCAGGTCCATGACCTCGGTCAAGGCGCGCTCCGCCCAGTCATTCTCGCCGATCTGGACGTGGGCCTTGGCCGCGTCGCGAATGTGCGCCGCCAGCAGCTCCCCGGCGGGGACGTTCGTCACGGCCATCAGCAGGCGCAGGTAGCCGAGCTTGCGGGTGAAATGGCAGATCTCTTTCACCGTGCAGGGATAGATCTCGGTCAACGTTACCGGCGGGCGCGGCGGCAGCAGATGCAGCAGGCGGTCGCCCTCCGTGTATCCGAGGAAGGCGGCGCGGACGACGATCGGGACGTTGCGGTTCTCCTGCGCGTCGAGGACGACCTCATCCGACAGCCCGGCATTCCCCGCGATGGAGCGGAGGAAGCCGTCTTCCTCGAGGGTGATGTCCGTCACCACGGCGTAGATCTCAATGTCATCCGTCTTCAGCGGGATGCGCAGCATGGACCCGAACGCGGGGATGCTGTTCGGCTTGGATAGGGTGCTGATGACGCATTCCCGGCTGTTCGCGCTGAGCATGCGTCCGATAAACTCAATTTTTTCCGTCATAATTCTCTTCTCCGTGTCTATCTCGGGCGGGTCAGATCCTTGGCGATCTGCTTATTCGATTTCTCACCGACGGCCGCGCCGTTCTTCGCGAGCTCGGCCATCAGCATGTTTTTGATCAAGTCTTTCTCTTTGACCGTCACCACGGCGCATTCATGCGCGCGGTGCAATATGTAAGGATAAGGATGCCCGCCGAGGAGCCCGCACTGCCGCAGCAGCGCGCCGTGAACGAGGTCAAGGGCCTCGGGGTCGCGGGTCAGCCGGTTCTGAATCTCGACGCGGCAGATGTAAGGCTTCGCCGCGGTGCCGACATTCAGGTAGAAGAAGCAGAGGCGAAGCTCCTCCGGCAGCTCCTTGTTCAGGCGCGAATTCATGCCGAAGACCGCGGAGCGTTCGCCGGGCGCGAGGAGTTTCACGAAGACCGGGCTGTCGGCCGCGCCGGACTTTCCGTCCTCGTCGGGATTGCCGGACACCAGCTTCAGCATCCGCAGCACCAGGTCCGAACGCGGGCGGTCAATGTAGCCCACCGCGGGGATGTCCGCGTCGGCGAGGAGTTTCAGCGCGTCGAGGTAGTCCCGCTTCGCGATCTGCGCCGCCTTGGACTCCACGAGCGTATCCGTGAAGAGCTCCAGCGGCCCGTCCGTCAGGGCAATGGTCTTGCGGTCGAATCCCGCCTCCGCCCCGCGTTCGGCGAGGAAGCGCTTCTCGAAGGCGTCGCGCATGACGGCAATGTCATCCTCGGACGGCAGGTCGTCCATCGGCAGCAGTTCGGTGCGGGTGTGAATGGCGGGCGCGGTGCCGCTCTCGGGTTCGAATTCGATCACCGCGGCGTTGATGAGGCCGAAGCCGATCTCGTCGTGGCGGTTCGGGGAGACCTGCGAGCCGTCGCACGCCAGCAGACGGAGTTTGACATCCGTTTCCGGCGGACAGGGATGCGCGGCGTCAATCGGCTCGTCCAACGGCAGCGCGCAGCGGGCGTCCCGGCTGCTCAACGCGGCGTCGACCCGTTCGCGCAGGTCGGGGGAGGCGGCTTCCGTGCGCAGACGGTCGTAATATTCGCGCGCCTGCTCGGCGTTCTCCGCCTGCCGACGGACCAATACGGCCCCGGCTTTCTTCACTTGATTTCGCAGCTGTTCATAATCGACCGGCATAGGCAGTTCTCCTTTCTGAGTTTCATTGTA
>CAVCBG010000182.1:0-3893 GCA_963600285.1 Anaerovoracaceae bacterium | reverse complement strand
CGCGGGAAATGCCTGTTATAATGAAAGACGAAAAGGACAACGCAGAGCAATTATGACTTTCCCCGCTTTCATCTTCATGGTTTTGGCCGGTGCCTTCCTCGGCTGCCTCGGGCATTTCATCGTCGGAGGAACCGTTTTCTCCGCGATCGTGTATCTGATCGCCGGCGCGATTGGGTTCATCGGCGGGCATTACATGGGCGAGCTGATCGGGATGGAACTGCTTCCGCTCGGGATCATCAACTTCGGCTGGGGGATCGTCGTCTGCCTGTTCGTGCTTTTCGTGATCACGATGCTCAGCAAGCCGTTACGCTGAGAGCTTTTCCACTTCCGCGGCGCGCAGTCCCTTGCCGTTATCCACAGCCGTAAAACGCACTTCCTCGCCCTCGGCGAGGTTTTTAAATCCATCCGAAACAATATCCGTGTAATGCACGAAATACTCGCGTTCGTCTTCGGTGATGATGAAGCCGAAGCCCTTGCTTGTATTGAACCACTTTACTTTCCCGCTGATTTTTTCACTCATATTCGTTTATCGATTCCTTTCAAAATATTCTTCCGCGGTTTTGATCGCGCGCTCCGAGTACTGACCGGCGCGTTCGCGTTTGGATCTTGACGGCTTTTCCAGCGGAGGCAGGATGCCGAAATTCGCCTTCATCGGCTGGAAATGCTTGGCCTCGGCGGTCGCGATGTACCTGAAAAGCGAGCCGGAGACCATGACTTCGGGCAGCTCCAATTCGTCTTCGCCCTTGATGGCGCGGGCGGCGTTCATGCCCGCGAGCATCCCGGCCGCGATATTGCCCATGTAGCCCTCGATGCCGCAGAGCTGTCCCGCGACGTGGATGTTCGGATGCGCGATCATGGCGAGCGAAGCGTTCAGCACGCCCGGCGCGCAGATGTAAGTGTTGCGGTGCATCTGTCCGTGGCGGACGAACTGCGCGTTCGCGAGCCCCGGGATCATGCGGAAGACGCGTTCCTGCTCCGGGTAGAGCAGATTCGTCTGGAAGCCGACGAGGTTATAAAGGTTCCCCGCCTTGTTGTCCTGGCGCAGCTGCAGAACGGCGTACGGCCGTCTCCCGGTGCGCGGGTCGATCAAGCCGACCGGACGGAGCGGCCCGAAGGCGAGCGCCTGAACGGAGCGGGAGGCGAGGACTTCCACCGGGAGGCAGCCCTCGAAGAAGCTCATTTTGTCAACGGCGACGCCCTTCTCGATCTGCTCCTCGAAGGACTTCAGCGGAATGCGCTTCGCCGCCAGCAGTTCGGTGACGAAGTTCTCGTATTCCTCTTTGGTGAACGGGCAGTTGATGTAATCGCCCTCGCCGGACTCATCCCGATCGTAGCGGGAGGCCTGATAAGCGATGTCGAAGTCCACGGAGTCCTTCTCGACGATCGGCGCGATGGCGTCAAAGAAGAAGAGATTGTCCGTGCCGGTGAGGCGGCAGATATCCGCGGAGATCGCGTCCGAGCTCAGCGGACCCGAAGCGAGGACCACCGGGCGGTCTTCCGGAATGCGGGTGACCTCCTCGCGGATGATCTCGATGTTCGGGTTGGAGGCGAGCGCCTTCTCAACCTCCGCGGAGAAGACGTCGCGGTCAACGGCCAGCGCGTTCCCCGCGGGGACGGCAGCCGTCTCCGCGCATTGAATCAGCAGCGAACCGCCGATGCGCAGTTCCTCTTTGAGAACGCCGGAGGCGCGGTCGATCAGGTTGGAGCCGAGCGAGTTGGAACAGACCAGCTCCGCGAGGTTCCCTCCGGTGTGCGCGCCGGTCATGGACGCCGGACGCATTTCATAAAGCTCGACAGGGATCCCCCGCGATGCCGCCTGCCATGCCGCTTCGCATCCCGAGAGTCCTCCGCCGATTACCATCAATTTCTGTTTATTCGAAGTCATGTCCATTATTGTAACATTACAGCTGATTTATGCGGCTTTTTTCATGAAAGACAGCGGCGAATCAATTTACGTCGGGGAAAACAAGAAATATGCCAATTTTTCCGTCATTTGAAGGAATTGGCACAGTTCTTGCAACTTATTTTTAAGGTATAATTAAGAAAGAGGCACACGGATATGTATCAACGTCAAACACCCGAAACAAGAATACAAGCATCGGCCCACTTGGCTCAGACGATGACCATGCTGGGTATGTCCTCCGAAGAAATCAGAGAAAAAATCGAGGGCGAACTCGCGAAAAACCCGTTCCTGGAACTGGTTGAGGACCGCGTCTGCCCTACGTGCAAAAGAAAGCTCCCGGAAAACGGAAAGTGCCCGATCTGCTCGAACCCGCAGCTGGATCACGAGGCGGAGAATATCATCTTCGTCTCCCCGCGTGATGAGTTCAGCTACGGAGGCGGTACCGCCGCTGCCGAGCCGTATCACGACGAGCCGGATTACGACTCCGCGCAGTCCGAAGACCTCGCGACTTACGTTCTCAAGCAGGTCGGCCCCGATCTTGACGATCAGCAGAAAGTCATCGCGGCGTACCTTCTGAACAGCCTCGACGCCGACGGTTTCATCACGGCTGACATCCTTGATGTGGCTCAATATTACCACGTGATGCCCTCCGATGTCGAGGAAGTCATTGAGATCATCCAGCACGCGGACCCGCTCGGCGTCGGTTCGCGCGACCTGAAGGAAGCCCTGCTCGTCCAGCTGAAACGCATTTCGGACTACGTCGTTGTCCCCGCTCACACGAAGGATCTGATTGAGAACTGCTTCGAGGACCTGACTCACGGCAAGAGCCGCGACATCGCCAAACGCCTCGGCGTAACGGTCCGCCAGGTCAACCTCATCGAGAAGTTCATCGGCGACAACCTGAACCCGTACCCGGCCCGCGCGCATTGGGGCGGCACGGTCGCGGGCAAGTCCACGCAGGACTTCTCCTCCGTCGCTTATCATGAACCGGACATCGTCATCTATTATATGAATGAACGTCCGGAAAACCCGCTCGTGGTTGAGATCATCATGCCGATCTCGGGCTACCTCCGCGTCAACAATTACTTCAAGAAGGAATTGAAGAACGCCCCCGATGACCGCGTTGAGGAATGGCGCAACGACCTGGACAAGGCGAACCTCCTGGTGAAGAGCCTCTACCAGCGCAACAACACGATCTCCGACCTGATGTCCATTCTGGTCAACCGTCAGGAAGAATACATCCGCAAGGGTGAAGAGTACATTCAGCCGCTGACCCGCGCGCAGATCGCCGTGGAGATGGGCGTCCATGAATCCACGATCAGCCGCGCGGTTTCCAATAAGACCGTGCAGCTCCCGAACCGCAAGGTCGTGGCGCTCTCTTCCTTCTTTGACCGCAGCCTGAACGTCCGCACGGTTCTCAAGGAGCTCATCCAGAACGAGAAGAAACCGCTTTCCGACGCGAAGCTCGTCACCCTGCTGAATGAGCGCGGCTTCAATGTCGCGCGGCGCACTGTCGCGAAATATCGTTTGATGGAAGGGATCGGCTCTGCCCATCAGCGGAGTTCGATGCAGCAGTAAGCTCATGATCGAAATTGTGAACGACCGGCAGAACGAAAGAGAGACCCTTTTCCGGTCTCTCTTGTATTCATGCACCGCGCCGGCGTTCATCTGGACGGCGAACGGCCCCGAGGTGTTGATGATGAATGACAACGCCTCCCGCCTCTTCGCCCGCTGCTCCTCCAAAAACGGCACGGAAGTCGACCTCGACTCCGCGCTTCCCGGCTGGCGGGATATCCCCGAAAAACTCAACCATTCCGTTTGGATGAATTTCAAATTCTCGGACGGCACCGTGCAGGCGTATCAGGTCCGCAACAGCTGCCTGGATGAAGACGAAAACGTCTGGGCGACGGTGCTGCTGACCGGCGGGGCCGACGCTCGCGAACGCGAAATCGGCGGCGCTTCGTTTTTCGGTCAGCTGGAGACGCTGTGG
>CAVCBG010000181.1:0-3894 GCA_963600285.1 Anaerovoracaceae bacterium | reverse complement strand
CAGTAGGCGTCGGCGCCGATCATGTCGGCGTAGACTTGGGTCATCACGGCGCCGCCGACCATGGTCTTGCACCACGGAGCGCGCTCGCGGAGGAGCTTGATGGTGGCTTCCATGGAGGGGACGGTCGTCGTCATCAGGGCGGAGAGGCCGCAGTATTCGGCGTGGTGCTCAATCACCGCGTCGACGATCGTCTCGGCGGGGACGTCCTTGCCGAGGTCGATGACGTTGTAATCGTAGTTCTCCAACAGCACTTTGACGATGTTCTTGCCGATGTCGTGGATATCGCCCTTGACGGTGGCGAGGATGATCGTGCCTTTCTTTTGGCTTGTCTCGCCGGTTTGGCTCATGCGGTCTTTCAGAACTTCGAATGCGGCTTTCGCGGCCTCGGCGCTCATCAGCAGCTGCGGGAGGAAGGCTTTTTTCTGCTCAAAATTCTTGCCGACGACATCCAGCGCGGGGATCAGCTCGCCGTTGATAATGTCCAGCGCGGCGGTGCCTTCGTCAAGCATCCGCTTCGCCTGAACGGCGGCGCCGTCCTTCAATCCCCGCTCAATGCAGGAACCGAGGGAGTCGGCCGCGGCGTCGGGTTTCGCGGCGGGAGCGCCGGCAGCCGGCGCGGCGGAAACGGTCTCGACGACGGTATTCGCGTAGCGTTCAATGAATTCGGCGCAGTTGGCGTCCAGCCCGGCGAGCGCGCGGTAGGAGTAGTACGCCCGCATCATCGGCTCGGCGTTCGGGTTGATGATGGCGGCGTCCAGGCCGTTCGCGAGCGCCATGGTGTAGAAGGCGGCGTTGATGATCTCACGGGAGGGCAGGCCGAAGGAAATGTTCGAAACGCCCAGCACGGTATGCCCGCCGAAGTCCTGCTTGATCCGGCGCAGGGTCTCAATCGCGGTCATGGCGGAGGTTTGGTCGGAGCTGATGGTCATCGCGAGCGCGTCGATGATGATATCCTTGCGCTCAATGCCGTATTCCGCGGCGGTCTTGTAAATCTTCTCCGCGATCGCGGCGCGGCCTTCGGCTGTGGACGGAATGCCGTCTTCGTCAAGGGTCAGACCCAGCACCACGCCGCCGTACTTCTTCACCAGCGGGAAAATGGCCGCCATGACCTCGGCTTTGCCGTTGACGGAGTTGACCATCGCCTTGCCGTTGTAATAACGGAGCGCCTTCTCCATCGTCTCCGGGGAGGTGGTGTCGATCTGCAGCGGAAGGCCGACGACGCCCTGCAGTTCATAGATCACGTCGGACATCGTCTGCGTTTCGTCGATCTCCGGCAGCCCGACGTTCACGTCGAGGATGTGCGCGCCGGAATCCTGCTGCTTGATGCCTTCCTTGACGACGTATTCAATGTCGTGATTGCGGAGGGCTTCCTTGAACTTCTTCTTGCCGGTGGGGTTGATGCGCTCGCCGATGATGACCGGCGCCGGGCCGATCTCAACGGTTTTCGAGGTGCCGCAGACCAGCGTGCGGTTTTTCTTCTCAATCGGCTTATGCGGAACGTCCTTGCAGCGCTCGATCATGGCCTTCATGTGCGCCGGGGTCGTGCCGCAGCAGCCGCCCGCGATCCATACGCCCGCGCGGATCAGCTCTTCCATGACCTCCGCGAACTCCTCCGGCCCGACGCTGAAGACGGTTTTGCCGTCGACGGTGCGGGGAATGCCGGCGTTCGGGTTGACGATCATCGGGGTGGAGCTGTATTCCAGCATTTGCAGCGCGATGGGCTTCATCTGCGCGGGGCCGAGGCCGCAGTTGATGCCGAGCATGTCCACGCCGAGCCCTTCCAGAAGAGCCACTTCGCCGGGAACGTCTCCGCCGGTCATCAGACGGCCGTTCTCATCGTAGGTCATCGTCACCGAGATCGGCAGCGAACAATTCTCTTTGGCGGCCAGCACCGCGGCTTTGACTTCGTAGAGGTCGTTCATCGTCTCGAAATGGATGAAGTCGGCCCCCGCCATTTCAGCCGCGCGGACGGAGCGGGCGAAGATCTCGTACGCCTCGTCGAAGGACATCGTGCCCAGCGGTTTGAGCAGCTTGCCGAGGGAGCCGATGGAGAAGGCGATGAAGCGCGGTTCCGCCCCGCCGTCCAATTCATCCGCTTCCTCGCGGGCGCGCTGCGCGTTGTCCACGGCGGCATTCGCGACCTGCTCGACGGAGTAATCCCCGCCGTCCGGGAAGTTCAGCAGATGGCAGCCGAGGGTGTCGGTCGTGACGATGTTGCACCCGGCTTTGTAGTAATCCAGATGGACGTTCTTGACCACATCCGCGTGCTCAATGTTCCAGCGTTCCGGTTCCTCGCCCGGCTGCAAACCGGCCGCCTGCAGCAGCGTACCCAGACCGCCGTCGAAGTAAAGCATCTTTTTCCCGATCAGGTCACGAATGTCCATGTTGTGTTCTCCTTATGCGCGTGTGATTTTATTCAGCGTTCTTTCATATTATATATCAATTCCGCCGTATGTCGGGCAATGCTATAATTAACGCCGTCAAAACCGCTTTACGGAGGACTTTCATGACGACTTTACTTGTCAAAAACATCCATACCCTGATCACGAATGACGACGCCCTCGGCGATATCCGCGACGGCGCGATCTATGTGGTCGATAATGAAATCAAACAGGTCGGGAAGACATCCGAGCTGCCGGCAACAGCGGACATCGTCATCGACGCGTCCGACCGCATGGTCTGCCCGGGCTTCGTCAACACCCACCACCATTTTTATCAGACCCTGACCCGCGCGGTGCCGGGCGCGATGGACGAGAAGCTGTTCGACTGGCTCGTCCGCCTGTACCCGATCTGGGGCGAGCTCGATCCCGAATCGACCTATATCTCCTCCCTGACCGCGATGGCGGAATTGATCCTCAGCGGATGCACCTGCGCCTCCGATCATCAATACCTGTGGCCCGCGGGCGCGTCCCTCGGGGATCAGGTCCGCGCGGCGAATGAGATCGGCCTGCGCTTCCACGCGGTGCGCGGCTCCATGACCCTCGGCCGTTCGCAGGGCGGGCTGCCCCCGGATCATGTCGTGCAGACCGCGGACGTCATTCTGAAGGACAGCGCGGAGGCGATTGAGAAGTACCACGACCCGAAGCGCTTCGCCATGACCCGCGTGGCCCTCGCGCCGTGCTCTCCCTTCTCGGTGGATGAATCCATCCTGGTGGAGTCGGCGAAGTTGGCGCGTTCGTACAAGAACGGCGTCATGCTTCACACCCACGTCGCGGAGACGAAGGACGAGGAGACCTTCACCATGCAGCGGGCCGGTCTGCGTCCCGCGCGGTACATGGAGAAACTCGGCTGGGTCGGCCCCGATGTCTGGTGGGCGCATTGCATTTGGCTGAATGAAGACGAAGTGAAGATGATGGCCGAGACCGGCACCGGCGTGGCGCACTGCCCGTCCTCGAATATGCGTCTCGGTTCCGGCATCGCGCCGATCCGTGAAATGCTGGACGCCGGCGTGAAAGTCGGGCTCGGTGTGGACGGCTCCGCCAGCAATGACTCGAGCCACATGATTGCCGAAGGACGCATGGCGATGCTCCTGCAGCGTGTGGCGAAGGGCGCCGACGCCCTGACGATCCGCGAGACGCTGCGTCTGGAAACCACCGGCGGCGCCGCGGTTCTCGGACGGGACGACATCGGCGTGCTGAAGCCCGGCATGGCGGCCGACTTCATCGGTATTGATTTGAACACGGTGCAGTTCGCGGGCGGCGCCTGCCACGATCCGCTGGCGGCCCTCTTCCTCTGCGCCCCGCCGCAGGTGGATTTCTCCGTCATCAACGGCCGCAAGGTCGTCGAGCACGGTCAGCTCCTGACCCTCGACCTCCCCGCGCATCTCGCGAAACACAACGCCATCGCCAAGCGCATGGTCGGGAAGTATCCGATTCCGGAGAGATTTAAGTTAGT
>CAVCBG010000180.1:0-3921 GCA_963600285.1 Anaerovoracaceae bacterium | reverse complement strand
TCGAGCTTCGTGCTGTTGGCGGTCAGGGCGCAGTTCAGGCCGGAGCCTTCGCCGTCATCGCTGTCGCCGGCTACACGCACAGGCAGGGAGAAGATCTTGTTCCCGCTGCCGAGGGTCGCGGTCAGGACGTAGTTGGTCGAGACTTCGGGGAAGTCGTATTCCGCGCCGGAAGCTTTTCTGCCTCTCTCGGCGAGCTGTTCAATAGCAACGGAGCTCGCGTCCTCGACCTGCCATTCGATGAGGATCTGTTCCTTCGGCTGGAGGACGTAATCCGGGAAGTAGTCAATGACGCGGTAGCCGGATTCGGCCGTGGGATCTTCAATGACTTCCACCAGCTTGATGGTGAATTCGCTGTTCGGGGACTGAGACTCCGGCGAAGTGGAAGGCACGGCGGTGCTTGACGTCCCGGCAGGAATGTTGACGGAAGGGACGGAAGTCGGCGCCGGGGTCGGCGTGGCCATACCCGGACGGACGAGGAGGTCCTGCGTGTTGACGGACTCGGCGGAGACGCTCTGATAAAGCGCGGTGCCGGTCTGCGAGGAGAGCAGCTGCTGTTCGGGGTTGACGTTCTGCGTCATGCCGGACTGGGTCTGGTAATCGTCCGGGATCTCGATCAAATTCGTCTGCTCGAACGGCTTATTCTGCGTGTTCGCGCTCTTCAGCGTCACGGCAGAAGTCGAAGAAGACGAGGTCGACGCGGATGAAGTCACCGAATTCAGGGCGGTGATGGACGCCCAGCGGGTGGAACGGCGGGTGTCGTTGTCATTCGGGATGGCGATGCCGTTCGGACGCACCCAGGCGGTGAATTTGACGAGGTCGATCTTGTTCGGCTTGACGTTGATGAAAAGGCTCTTTTCCTCGAAACCGGATTCGTTGCCGGCTTTGAGTGCAAGCAGGGTGTCGCCTTCGAGGACGACATCTTTATCGGAGGAATATTCCTCGGTCTTCAGTTTGGTTTCCTGACGGTTGACGTCCAGCGTGGCGTAATCCGCGTCGCTGTCAACGGACCAGGAAATTTTGGCGCTGTCATTGAACGAGGCGTCGGTCACGTTCGTCTTGAACAGTGGAATTTCCGGACGTTCCGGAACGACGATGACGCGGACCTCTTTCCGATGTTCCAACCCGAGCAGGTGGCTGAGGAAGTTCTCGGAGGTCAGGGTGTAAGTCGTCGAGGAATCCGGGCGGCAGTATTTATGCCCGGAGCGGGTCACGGTTTCGGAATCGGTTTCACCGTCAACATTCACCGATGTCAGCGTGCAGTTCGTCGAGAAGATCGAGGCTTCCCAGGTCAGGTCCGTACCGCCGCCGGAGAAGACCACCTCCACCTGGTCGTTGTTGCTGTCACGGAAGAAGCGGATCGTCGGCTGCAGCAGGATGCCGATGGCGAGGAGCAGGGCGATG
Source organism: Anaerovoracaceae bacterium (assembly GCA_963600285.1). Classification (GTDB taxonomy): domain Bacteria; phylum Chloroflexota; class Anaerolineae; order Anaerolineales; family Anaerolineaceae; genus Flexilinea. The sequence continues at coordinate 2,520 of CAVCBG010000180.1, read as the reverse complement.
ATTATCAAAATCAGCCACAGGGCGCTGATCATCGGGCTGATATAAGCCTCGCCGATCAGCGACTGCTGATCCATCGGGTTCTCCTGGGAGGACGCGTTGACGTAATAATGGCGCGAACGTCCGACCCAGCCGAAAACGGGCAGCTTTTTCGTCGTCACCGTGACCGGGACTTCCATCTTCTGCCCGGCGGGAACGGTGACCTGCGCCTGGCTCTGCGGAACCGGGGCGGTGCCGTTGATGCCGAAGCTCAGTTCATTCATGTCATCATAGGCGTGAATGTTGAAATGCATTTCCGCGTTGGAACGGTTGGCAATCGTGATGGAGGTGTTCCCCGTCGGCGCGTTTTTCTTGAGCTGCTGGCGGCGCGGATTCGGACCGCTGATGATGTATTCATAGAAAGGCATCACCTGCAGGTTGACGTCCGCGGTGCCGACTTCGCCCGGGTAGTTCGGGGAGATGCATACGAAATGGATGGGGTAATTCCCCGCCATCGCCTCGGAGCTGCGCGGCGGGGTGATGCGGACGATCATGTCGCCGCGTTTGCCTTCGTTGAGGTTCAATACAGCCGGGACGACCTGCACCCAGGAGCTCGGGACGCCCTGCACCTGGAGCTGCATGTTGGCGACAAGCGGACCGGCGTTGATGACCTGCAGTCCGTATTCAACCGTACTGCCGGGGTCCACCTGCGTCGGGATGGTGCCGTCAACTTTCAGGAGAATGTAGCGGTCGGCGCTGCTCTCCGCGGCGTTCGCTGCGGAGGCGCTGACGGTTTGGCTGACAATGAAATCGGTGTTGATGCCGTTAAATGTAAGCTTCAGGCGGTAATCCCCGATGGTGATGTTCGCCCCGCTGGTGACAGCGGTCCCGGCAGAGCTCACCGGCGTGTTTTCCAACAGAACGGGATAAGCCGGATCCAGCGGGATCAGCATCCACGTGTTCTTGCTGTAACTGAGCATCGCGTGGAAATCCGCAACGGAATCTCCGCGGAGAATAATGTCATTTCCGGGCTTCTTGCCAATGTTGATGACCTGTTGGCTGAAAGCGATCTCATTATTCAATTGTGCCGGGTTATTTACATTCGCCATGTTTTTACACCTCTCAGAACAGTGCCAGGCACAGAGCCGCGATGATCTGAATCGATCCCGCGACCATGAGCACTGTCAACGCAGTCGGTAATATCATTTTCCAAAGCGGGAGCTTCGGGAAGGTCACAACCCCGTCCACGGTTTGACGCGGGGCGGTGAATGTTGTTTTAGAGCGCGGGATCTGGGTGATCTCAATGCCGTACCCCAGCGTCACCGGCGCCCCGGATTCATCCATGTTCAAAATCTCAACCTCGACATCCAAGGTCTCGCCGGGGTTGATCAACTCACTCTGCGCGTAAATCATGGAACCGCCGAATTTATCGCGCCGGGTCATATTCTTTCGCCAAACCGCCTCGTCATAGGTGAAGTTCTTCGCCATCGAGAACTCCGTGAGCGCGGGCTCATCCGCTTCGGACGGAGCTTCCGCGCCGACTGACTGCAGCGCGTCCGCGGCGCCCTGCTTGACCTGCTCCGCGGCCTTATCGGGGATAAAGCCGCCGGCCTGATTCATCAGGCTGGAGGCCTTCGCCAGATTGGAATCCATCCCCGTCAGGGTCTGGGTCGTGGTCTGCGCCGCGTCTTTCAACGTGGACGCGGCTTTGTTGATGACCGAGTTCTTGACGTTGAAAAGGGAGGTGACATTCGAGAGGAAGGTGCTGACGCGCGAGGCCTTGCGGGCCTTGGTCTTCACGTTCTGCTCCGCGGCCTTCAGGTTCTTCATCGGGTTGTTCAGATCCGGGATCAGCTTCGAGCTCGAGGATTGATTCGCCGCGGCTTCGGCTGCCGGTTCGGGCAGCGCGTCTTCGGCGGCTTCTTTCTTCTCAGCCTTTTCGCGGGCCGCGATGTCATCTTTATCAAGGCGGGTGATCCAAATCATCGGCTGGCCGTTGCTGCGGAAACGGATCGCGATGTTATCCGGCAGGGAAACGGAGCGCAGCAGATACACCGACGGCAGGTTGCCGACGTTGACAATGCTCAGCTTATGCCGCTTGATGCGGTTTCTCGCCAGGCGGGACATGTAGTTGTCGCACCAGCTCAGCAGCCAGACAGCGAGAATGACGCCGACGATGAGAATGAAGAACGCCCGGATCACAACGCCCCAGTTCACGGTACGAATCAGGTACGTGACTTGGGCCAGGAATTCACGAAGCATCCGAATAGCAATAAGATCCGTTACGAGCTCAGACATCGAAGCTGCCGCCTTTCATAATCTTTACCGCCGGCTCAGCGGGAGTTTCGGGTTCGGGTTCATCGCCCGTTTCATCAGCGAACGCGTCCATGCCGCTCGAACGCACGACCGGCACGGCCTCGGTTTTCTTTTCCGCCGCGGGTTCTTCCTTCACCGGTTCGGGTTCAACCGCCGGCGCGGGCTCTTCCTTCACCGGTTCGGGTTCAACGACCGGCGCGGGTTCTTCCTTTACCGGTTCGGGTTCAA
>CAVCBG010000179.1:0-3924 GCA_963600285.1 Anaerovoracaceae bacterium | reverse complement strand
CTGTTCGCGCTGAATACCGGGATCGGCCTGACCGCCATTTCGGGAACGTTCTACCGCCAAGGCGTCTCGCTCCTCGAAGGGCATCTCGTCGTCCCGCTGCTGGTGCTGCTCCCCCTGCTCCCGCTGTATCTGCTTTTGCGGAAGTCCTGCGGAAAATTCGTGACGCCGCTCGTGCCCGTTCTGGTATGGGCCGCCGCGGTGTACTTCTGGCAGACGACCGCCTTCGAGGGACGGAGCTACTTCGTCCCGGCACTGCGGGCGCCGAATTATAATTTCTACCCCGCCTCCGACGCCGAGAATTACGATCTGCTGGCGCAGTCCATTCTCATCGGCAACGGCTTCCGCAGCGGGCTGACGGTCGTCCGTCCGCTGTACGCCGCCTTCCTCGCGCTGCTGCACGCGCTCTTCGGCAACGACTACATGCGGGTGACGAACGCGCAGATCGTGGTCCTGGCGCTGATCCCGGCGTTTGTGTACCTGATCGGCCGGGAACTGAAACACCCCTGCGGCGGGCTGCTTGCCGGCGCTTGGGTGATTTGGCGCGAGATCTATTCCATCCGCGTCACGCCTTTGGTGCAGGTATCGAACTCCCGCCTCTTCATGTCGGACCTGCCGACGGCGCTGCTGGTCTGCGTGGTGATCCTGTTCGGCCTGAAATGGATGAACTCGCCGAAGAAATCCCTGTGGGCGCTGCTCTGCGGAGGGTCGATCGGGACGGCGATGCTGCTGCGGACGCAATGCGTGATCCTCGTCCCGGCGTTATGGCTGCTGATGCTCTGCTCCGGGCTGCGCTTCTCGAAGTCGATCAAGCACATCCTCCTGAGCGCCGCGGGGCTGGTCCTCGTCTTCGCTCCCTGGACGGTGTACGGCATCCTCTTCCCGAATACAACCGTCAACGCGGACATGTCCGAGAGTCAATATCTGGTGAAGCTCTACCGCAGCGCGGTCGGCGAGACCGATACGTCCATCGGGCTGCCGGAATTGATCCTGTCGCACCCGGGCGAAGTGATTGAAGCCGCCGGGGCGCATTTCCTGAATAATGAAATTTCCTCGCTGCTGGTCCTGCCGGTGCGGGATGAACCCGCGGCGGAGGCGGACGAGCTCTTTTACGACGGCTCGCTCTTCTGGTACCGCGAGAACGCTTCGAATACGATCCGCGGGAATCTGCCGCTGATCGCGCTGTATCTTGCCGTCATCGCGCTCGGCATTGCTTCCGCCGTGCGCCGTGCCGGGCGGGCGGGATGGTATCCGCTGCTCGCGCACCTCTGTTACAATGCCGGCTCCGCGCTGGCGTTGAATTCCGGCTTCCGCTTCATCCTGCCGGTGGACTGGGTGCTGTTCTTCTATTTCGCCCTCGGCTGCGAATGCATCCTCACCGCGCTCTGCGGCCTCTTCCTGAACCTGAAACGCGACGACAAGACGGCGGAAGCGCTGCCCGAACGGAAGACGAAGCTGCTGCCCGCGGCGGCCGTTCTGCTCGTGATCGGGCTGATCCTGCCGTTCTGCGACCGCTGCATTCCGTACCGTTACGGCGATGAGACGGATGAAGAGCTGCTGGCGGAATGGCAATCCGTCTCCCCGAACGCGGACGCGGTCCTCGCCGAATATTCCGCCGACGAACTCATTCTCCTCAAGGGCCGGGCGATGTACCCGCGCTTCTACAAGGCGAATGAAGGCGACTCCGGCGGCAGCTCCGTTGCCAAACGCGGATTGGATGAAGACCGCATGGTGTGGATGTTCATGAACCGGAGCATCTATGTGCTGAATAAGACCCTTGAACCCGGCGCGGATGTTGAGACGCCGATCGCGGACCCGATGGACGTGATCGTCGCGGGGATCAAGGTTGAGGATTATATCGAAGTCCTGGACATGGCGGAGGTCCGCTGATGCTGCTGCGGCAGATGCTTTACCGCTGCAATACCCGCTTCCTGCCGATCATTGCCGAACACTGGCTGAAGCTGCGGACGAAGCCGAATTACGAAGAGCTCATCCGCCTGCTCTGCCCGGCCATGCTCGACGAAGCCCGGCTGCGGCGGCTCTGCGAAAAGCTCCCGTCGGAGTCGGTGGATGCCATCCGCTGGCTGCTGGGGCACGAGAACCGCGAGAAGACCGCCGTCTTTGAAGCCCGCTTCGGCGTGCTTCGCGTCACCGGCATCAATCAGGTCCTCCGCGAGAAATATTGGCTGCATACCGTATCCGCGACCGAAGACCTTTGGTACCGCGGGTTGATCTACCGAACCACCCGCGCGGAGGCGGACGGCCTGACGGAGTATTTCGAGATGCCGGACGACCTCGCCCGCGCCTTTGCCGTATTCCTCTCCGCGGACAGCAGCGCCGAACAGGCGCCCGCGCCGGAGCTTATCGTCCGCCCCGCAGTCCCCGCCGAGACGACGGCCGCGGTTCCGGCGGATGAATCGCTGCCGGATCTGCTGACGCTGGCCGCGGCGTTCAAACGGGACGGACGCGCCGCCGCTTATCCCGGCACGGATGTCCCCGCGGCGGAGCTGCGATTCATGGACGCGTTGATGACCGACTGCGGCATGTTTGACGAAGCCGGGAACGCCGACGCGGAGGCGATCCGCCTCTTCCTGGTGGAGAACCGCACGGCGGCCCGGCTGCGCCTGCTGCATGCCTGGCGGACGTCCGAACGTTACGAGGAGCTCGCGGAGGATCCCGCCCGCCTGACGATCGTGACCGCGCCGCGGTACAGCTTCGCGAAGGTGCGGAACGCCGCGCTGAAGTTGATCGAGACCCTCGCGCCCGATACCTGGTGGAGCCTGAACGGATTCATCGCCGCGGTCAAGAAGGCGGACAGCCAATTCCTCCGCGGATGCTTCGCCGAGGACCTCTGGACCGTTCTGGACGCGGACGGCAACGACCTTCACGGGATGAGCTCGTGGTTCCAGTTCGAAGGCGTGTATTTGTCCTTCCTCATCTTCGGGCCGCTGTATTGGCTCGGCATCACCCAGCCGGCGTGGTCCGATCCGGAGAAGACGAAGCCCGCCGCCTTCCGTATCAGCCGCGAAGGCCTGTTCTTCCTGACCGAATCCGCCGCGGATGAAGTCTCCGCCGAGATCAAAGAGAAGCCGAATTTGGAACAGCAGCGGCCGACGATCGGGACCGACGGCCTCATCACCTGCACGGATAAAGTGCCGCGCTACTTCCGCTACATGGCGGCGCGGTGCTGCGAGCTTGAGAAACGGAAGGCCGACGTGAGCACCTTCCGCGTCACCCCGCAGTCCCTCGCCTCGGCCGAGCACGCCGGGATCACCCGCGGCGCCTTCCTCAATCTGCTGCGCCGATTCTCGAATGAATCCGTGCCGCCGACATTGCGGAATTTGCTCGAAGACGACGCGAAGCGCGCCATTCCGGCGGCGATTTACTCCGCGACGCTGTTGACCGTGCCGGGGGCGGAGATCATGGAGCGGCTGCTGGACGAGCCGAAGCTGGAGAAATGGATCCTCCAGCAGGTGAACCCGACTTCGGTGATTATTGATAAAAAAGGGATCGAGCCGATCCGACGTTATTTGATGGAAAATGAAATTTTTGTAGATGTACAAAATTAAGGAGTGAAACATGGCAGAAAAAAAAGCGAACCCCGCGGTATGGGAGTTTACATCCGAAGACCCGGAAAAGGCAGCGCTGCTGAAGGACGCGCTGCGTGATGTGAAAGACCCGGAACTCGGGTACAGCGTGATCGACCTCGGGCTGATCCGCAACGTCGTCCGCGTGGCGGACGGCAGCTTCATGATCACCATGATCCTGACGACCCCGTTCTGTCCCTACGGCCCGCAGCTCATCGAGGAGGTCCGCGCGAAGGCGGAGAAGTGCCTTGACGCGTCGGTGCACATGGACTTCCGCATGGACATGTGGGATGAAAGCATGGCGGAGGAGGGCTTCGATATGGATTGGGGGATGTTCTGA
>CAVCBG010000178.1:0-3946 GCA_963600285.1 Anaerovoracaceae bacterium | reverse complement strand
TCCATGCCGACGCGGTACTTTTTGATCAGCGCCTCCTTCACGAAGTCGGGCACCATCCCGTCCACGTTCCCGCCGAGGGAGACGACTTCCTTCACGGAAGACGAGGAGACGAAGGTATAATGCGAGCTCGTGATGAAGGACACGGTCTCAATCTCCGGCGCCAGCTTCTTGTTGGCGAGCGCCATACGGAATTCATAGTCGAAGTCGGAGAACACCCGCAGACCGCGGACCATGACGTTGACGCCGATCTTCTGCGCGAAGTTGACGGTCAGCCCGGTGTAGGTCATCACGGTGATGTTCGGGACGTCCTTGAATGCCTGTTCGGCGAGGGCTTTGCGCTCATCCACGCTGAAGAGCAGATTCTTCATCGGGGTGGCGTAAATGCAGAAATACAGTTCGTCAAAGACATTCGCCGCTCGGAGCGCGATATCAATGTGCCCGTTGTGGATCGGGTCAAAACTTCCCGCGAAAATCGCTCGTCTTGTCATGTCAGCTGATTTCTCCTTTTTGCTGAGTGGTTGAGGCTGCCTCTACGCGCGCCTTCAGCTCGGCGTTATCGGGCTGATCCAGGTGCGGATCCTCCTCGAAGAGCCGCGCGGCTTCGTTGCGCGCTTTTTCAATCAGTCGCACATCCGCGAGGGAGGCGAGTTTCATTTCTCTCATGCCGGACTGGCGCTTGCCGATGAAGTCGCCCGGTCCGCGCATTTCAAGGTCCATCTCGGCCAGTTTGAAGCCGTCGTTGGTGTTCACCATTGCCTGCAGACGCTGATTCTCGGTCTCGTTCTCTTTCTCCGGGATCAGGAAGCAGCGGGACTGCGCGTCCCCTCTGCCGACGCGGCCGCGGAACTGATGCAGCTGCGCCAGACCGAAGCGGTTCGCGCCTTCAATGACCATCACGGTCGCGTTCGGGACGTCCACGCCGACTTCAATGACGGACGTGGAGACGAGGATGTCGTATTCGTGATTCTTGAACGCCTCGAGGATGGCGTCCTTCTCCGCGCCCTTCATGCGTCCGTGAAGCAATGCCACGCGCCGATCCGGGAAGATCTGCTGCTGCAGGCGTTCGGAAGCTTCAATGGCGGCGCGGCCTTCATTCTCTTCATTATCGCCTTCCTCAACCAGCGGATAGATAATGAAAGCCTGGTGGCCGGCTTCGATCTCTTTGTCGATCTGATGATAAACGGCTTCGCGGCTGAGCGGGCTCATGACGAAGGTCGTCACCGGCTGCCGTCCTTCCGGCATCTCGTCGATCAGGGTCAGGTCGAGGTCGCCGTAAATGGTCAGGGAGAGCGAACGCGGGATCGGGGTCGCGGTCATGACGAGCAGGTTGGGGTTGGTGCCCTTCGCGCGGAGGGCGGCGCGCTGTTCCACGCCGAAACGGTGCTGTTCATCAATCACGGCCAAGGTCAGCTTCTTGAAGACGACCGGCGCCTCGATCAGGGCATGGGTGCCGATGATGACGCGGATCTCGCCGTTCTCAAGGCGTTCGCGGATCTCTTTCTTCTTCGCCTCCGGGGTGGAACCGGTGATCAGCTCCACCTGTTCGGCGGTCACGCCCGCGGATTCGCCGATGCTCTCGAGGAAGCGCAGGAAATTGCGGTAATGCTGTTCGGCAAGAACGCCCGTCGGCGCCATGATGGCAGCCTGCCCGCCGTTGGAGACGGCGATCAAGGCGGCAATGGAGGCCACGACGGTCTTGCCGGAGCCGACGTCGCCCTGCACCAGGCGGTTCATGGGATGCCCGGACGCCATATCGCGGCGGATATCCGCGATGGCGTTGAGCTGGGCGTTGGTCAGTTTATAAGGCAGCTTCGCCACCCAGGCGTCGTTCAAGGTCTCGTCGCTGACGGAGACCGCTTCGGTCTCGAGCTCGTTCCAATCCTGCTTCTGGGCGAGGACGTTGAGCTGGGTCAGGAAGACTTCATCGAAGGCCAGACGCGCGCGGGCGTAGCCGAGCATCGCGCGGTTATCCGGGAAATGGATCTGCTCGATCGCGAGCGGCAGCGGCATCAGGTCCGCGGATTCCAGCACGGAGTCCGGCAGGAATTCGAGAACGCGGGTCGACCAATGGCGGACGGTGTTGAAGAGCATCCGGCGCAGGTAGTTCTGCTTCAGGCCGGAGTTCAGCGTGTAGACCGGGACGATGCGTTTGGTGGTGATGTTATCCTGTTCGAGCGGCTCCCATTCCGGGTTGGTCATGACCGGACGTCCGAGGAAGATGTCGATCTTGCCGGAGAGGGAGATGGGCATATTGACCGTGAACTGGCGCATGATCCAGGCGCGGTTGAACCAGACCACCCGCAGGGAGGCCGGCTTTCCGTCACGCCCGACGCTGCCGTCGGTAACGATCGCCTCGACGATCTGATATTTCCCGCGCTGGGTCAGGTTAAAGGACTTCAGAATACCGATGACGGTCACAACATCATCGGGAACGAGGTTGGTAATATAGCAGCATTTGGAATAATCGTCGTAGCGGCGCGGCAGATAATACAAGAGGTCGCGCACGGTATACACGCCGAGCTTCGCGAGCGACTTGGAATTGCTGACGCCGATCCCCGGGATCTGGTCCACGGAGCTGTCAACGGACGGGCCGGCGGGCAGGGTGCGGATGCGGCCGTACTTCTTCCGTACTTCACTGACGGACGGCACCGCCTGCTCAACGCGCGGCTCATGGCTGACGCGCGGGAGCGGCTTCTGCGGCGCGGCCGGCGCTTCGCTCACGGTCTCGGCCGCGGGCGCTTCGGCAGCAGCCTCAACAGGAGCGGCAGCCGGCGCGGACTGTTCCGCGGCGGGACGTTCGCGGCGGTCGCGCTGCGGCCGGTCGGGACGCTGTTCGCGCGGCTGACGTTCGGGACGTCCGCCTTCCTCGCGGCGCTTCTGGCGGTCGGGGCGTTCCGTACGTTCCTGACGTTCGGGACGTTCCGGACGCGGTTCGGGTTCGGGGAGGGCGTGCAGGATCTCCTGGACGGACTTCTTCCGCCCTTCGTTGTCCTTCCCTTCATAAGCGGTCAAAAATTCTGAGACTTTCGCGATCAGTTCCGGGTCCACGCCCGCGGTCGCTGATTCTTTCTGCCAGTTCGGTAAAAACTTTTCCAAACCGCCGACGACGGCTCTGTTGTCGCAGTTTCGGCTGATTTCCAGCTTCAAAAAGCGGCGGAGCTTCTCAATAGGTGAGTTGATCATATTCTGCTTTCCGTTTCTTCAATAAAGTTACCCCCGGGCCGGGAGGACGTCTCCCGGAGAAGGCGGCACGATGTATAATAGTATTTTAAAGCCATTCGGCATTTTTTGGAAGATTCAGGAGGCTGAGCTATGAAGCATGACATCATCGTGAAATGGAACCCGGATGTGGACGCGGGCCGCAAGGCGGAGATGATCCCCGCCATCCGCGAGCTCTTCGAGTGCGCGGCTGCCGCCATCCCCGGCATTCACGGCGTGGAGCTCTTCACCAATGTCACCCCGCGCCCCAACCGCTATGACCTGATGATCGAGATCGACATGGACCCCGCGGCCTTGGACGCCTACGACGATTGCGAATGGCACCACCGCTGGAAGTCCGAATACGGCGGCCTGATTGAGAAGAAAGCCATCTTCGACCATGACTGAATCCGTCTCCCGCGACATGTTCGCGTCCCTCACCCGCACCGCGGCCTTGGACCTCAACCCCGACGAGGCGGAACGGCTCCGCGCCGAGATGAACCGCCAGATGGCGGTCATCCGCCGCTTGGAAGCCATTCCCTTGGAGGATGACCTGACGCCCGCCGTTCACGGCAATCCCTACCCGGAGAGCATCCGGGCGGGACTGCGGGAGGATGTTCCGCGAGACTTTGCCAACCGCGAAGGCATTCTCGAAGCGGTGCCGCGGGTCAGGGACGGATACATCGTCTCCCCCGACCTGAGCCACAGAAAGCTGGACTGAGCCTATGGAACTCTGCGAATACACCGC
>CAVCBG010000177.1:0-3960 GCA_963600285.1 Anaerovoracaceae bacterium | reverse complement strand
TTGTCGTAGCTCACCGCGTAGCTGCAGCGGACGTGGCCTTCGCCGCATTCACCGAAGCCGCAGCCGGGGATGACGGCGACTTTGCATTCGGCAAGCAGGCGGTCGGCGAATTCCGTCGAGGTCAGGCCGGTGCTCTTGATGCACGGGAAGGCGTAGAAGGCGCCCTTCGGCTCGAAGGTATAGAGGCCGAGGGTGTTCAGGCCGTCAACGATCAGGCGGCGCCGGCGGTCGTACTCTTTGCGCATACGCTCGACGTCGGGTTCGCATTCGCGCATGGCGACGATGCCGATTTCCTGAGCAATGGTCGGCGCGGACATGATCAGGTACTGGTGGATCTTATACAGCTGGGAGATCAGGTGCTTCGGCGCGCAGACGTAGCCCAAGCGCCAGCCGGTCATGGCGTACGACTTCGAGAAGCCGCCCACGATGAAGGTGCGGTCCCAGGCCTTGTCCAGGGAGGCGAAGTTGACGTGCTTGACGCCGTAGATGAGGCGTTCGTAGATCTCATCCGAGATAATGGCGAGGTCGTGCTTGACGGCGAGGTCGCAGATCTGCTGCAGCTTCTCGCGGGAAGCGACGGCACCGGTCGGGTTGTTCGGGAAGCCGAGCATAATGCCGCGGGTCTTCGGGGTAATGGCAGCCTCGACCGCCGCTACATCCACATCGAAGTTGTCCTCCAATCGGCAGCCCACTTCAACGGGGACGCCGCCGGCAAGCTCAACGGCTGCCTGGTAGGAGACGAAGCAGGGAGTGATGACGATCATCTCGTCGCCGTGGTTCAGGACCGTGGAGGCGGCCAGGTAGAGCGCTTCGGACGCGCCGACGGTGACAATGATCTCGCTCTCGGGATCGTAATGAACATCGTAGAGGTCAATGAGTTTATCGCTGATGGCGCGGCGCAGTTCAATCAAGCCGGCGTTGGCGGTGTAATGCGTATTGCCGTGGTCGAGCGCTTTGCGCGCGGCGTCCATCAGTTTATCCGGGGACGTAAAATCGGGTTCGCCGATGCCGAGGGTGACGACATCATCCGGGACCGCGAAATACTTACGGATGGCGGATGGTTTCAAATTTCGGACTTTGTCGGAGACATTGTTCCACATAATAACTCCAGTGGTTTCGGCAGCTTCCGCTTATTTTGGGGTGAAAGACTTGTTAAAACCAAAAAATAAAAATTTTTTAAAGAATTGGGCAAATTATAGCACCGTTGCAAGCGAAAACGTAATAATCATTATGCCCGGGCCAAAATTCGGCGGTATACTAAAATCTGCTCTCGGGGTGTAGCGCAGCTGGCAGCGCACCGCGTTTGGGACGCGGGGGTCCGCGGTTCGAATCCGCGCACCCCGACTGAGGTCTGTATTTTGACCCGTCGGATCGGTTTCGGCGTATTCCGGTCTTGACAAATGAACCCCTCTGTATGTTATAATCGATAGAAAGATAAATCGGTTTTTCGGGGACCGCGAATTCGGTCCGTATCCTCTTTCTTTATTATTGATATATATTGAATCAATTTCGATTCCTTCAGCATATATTATTGATGATTACCCAACAATTAAAGGTGAATTATTTATGAAAGCAAGTACATTGGAAAACAGTACGCTTGCCGAACTGCGTAAGATCGCGGCGGAACTGGAGATCGAGAACGCTGCCCGTTTAAAGAAGGACAACCTCATCGTGCAGATCCGCCACGCGCAGGGCCTGAAAGAAGGCAAGGAGATCCGCGGCGGCATTCTGGAAATTCAGAGTGAAGGCATCGGCTTCCTGCGTCAGGATTACAAGATCAGTCCGGAAGACGTCTACGTTTCCCAGGCGCAGCTGCGCCGCTACAACCTGCGCAACGGCGACCAGGTCATCGGCCTTGTCCGTCCTCCGCGCGAATCCGAACGCCACTACGGCCTGCTGAAAGTGGAAAGCATCAACGGCCTGACGCCGGAGGAATCCCGCGAACGCAAGACCTTCGAGTCCATGACCCCGATCTTCCCGGATAAGCGCTTCGACCTTGAGAACAAAGCCGGCGGTCTCTCTACCCGCCTCATCAACCTCATCGCCCCCATCGGCCGCGGTCAGCGCGGTATGATCGTCTCCCCGCCGAAAGCGGGTAAGACCACCATCCTCAAGCAGATCGCGAACGCCATTTCCACCGCCTATCCGGAAGTCCATCTCATCATTGCCCTCATCGGCGAACGCCCGGAGGAAGTCACCGACATGGACCGCTCCGTGGACGCGGAAGTGGTGGCGTCGACCTTTGATGAACCCGTGACCCAGCACGTCCGCACGTCCGAGATCACCTTGGAACGCGCCAAGCGTCTGGTTGAGAACGGCCGGGACGTCGTCATTCTGCTCGACTCCCTGACCCGACTGGCGCGCGCCTACAACATGACGGTGCCGCAGTCCGGGCGCACCCTGTCCGGCGGTATGGATCCGTCCGCGATGTACCCGCCGAAGCGCTTCTTCGGCGCGGCCCGCAACCTTGAGGAAGGCGGCTCGCTGACGATCCTCGCGACGGCGCTGGTTGACACCGGCTCCCGCCTCGACGATGTTGTTTATGAAGAGTTCAAGGGAACCGGCAACATGGAGCTGCATCTGTCGCGCAAGCTCCAGGAACGCCGCATCTTCCCGGCGATCGATATTGAGAAATCCGGCACCCGCCGTGAGGACCTGCTCCTCGGGCCCGAACTGCTGCCGCGTGTATGGCTGATGCGCCGGATGTACATGCAGATGATCAGCACGCCTCCGAACGGCGCGGGCATGGATAACGCCGTCGCCACGGAAGCGATCATCCAGCGAATGGCCAAGGCGAAGGACAACAACTCCTTCCTTGACAATTTGACGGAGGGTAAATAATTTGAATTCGAACCGGCTTAAAACCGACACGGACGCGTCCGAAAAGCGCGGCCGAATGCCCAAATGGCTGCCGCCGGTTTTATGGGCAGCAGCCCTTGCGGGTGTCTTTTTCATGGGCATCACCATCGCCCAGCGTACTCCGGTGATCCGGGGCACATCCGAATCCGCGGCGAGCGAGGCGGAGGCCGTCGGCAGCGCCTATGCCGAATCCGTCGCCTCCGACACAAGCCTGCCGGAAATGAACACGTACGAGGTCGCGGATTCCTCCGAGGATGTCAAGCGCGAAGCCTCGGCGGTCACGCACATTCCCGAGAATCAGCGCACCGAAGCGGTGACGTACACCATTCAGGAGGGCGACTCCATCTACGGCATCGCCCAGGAATACGACCTGGAGCCGGAAACGATCCTGTGGTCGAATTACAACGTCCTCTACGACGACGCGCACAACATCTCCGTCGGGGATGAGCTCATCATCCCGCCGGATGACGGCATTTACGTTGAGTGGAAGGAAAGCGACGACCTGCAGCGCCTCGCGGATAAGTACCGCGTGGAGGTGGAGGACGTCCTCGCCTGCCCGGCGAATAAATTGGATATGACCGACCCCGTGATTGAAGCGGGCGACTTCATTCTCTTCCCGGGCGGCTACCGCGAGACGGCTGCCTTCAACCCGGTCGTGTATGAGTACTCCGCCAACTCCGGCGTGAAGAAGGTCATCTCCGGTCCGGGCGGCTGCGAATGGGACTATAAGGCTTACGGCACGGGCAGCTTCGTCTGGCCGACCGCCAACCATACCATGACGGGCAACGACTTCTGGTCCGGGCATATGGGCATCGATATCGGTACCGTCGAGGGCGGCCCGATCTACGCCGCGGACAGCGGCACCGTGATCTACGCCGGCTCGATCTCGGGCGGTTACGGTATCATGGTCATGATCGACCACGGCAACGGTTACCAGACGCTCTACGCGCATAACTCCGCGGTCGCGGTCAGCTGCGGCCAGGCCGTCACCCAAGGCCAGCTCATCGCCTACGGCGGCTCGACCGGTAACTCCACCGGCCCGCACTGCCATTTCGAAGTCCGCTACGGCGGCGGTTACGTCAACCCGTGGCAGTTCTTCTA
>CAVCBG010000176.1:0-3967 GCA_963600285.1 Anaerovoracaceae bacterium | reverse complement strand
GCCCAAATATCCCGCAGATTTCCGCGCATCGTTTCGGCCGCCGGGAATTGATGACGGCTGTTCGGCTGTACGGTCAACCGCGCGTCAAGCTTTTCCCGCTCCAGCAGCGCGTGCAGCCGCTCCGCCGGTTCGAGGCAGTCTTCATCCTCCGCGCCGCAGAGAATCCGCACCGCGATGTTCTTCTCACGGATCGCGCGGGTCAAGTCTTCCGCGTGGTCCTCGATGAGCGGAATCCACGGACTTTGCAGCACCAGCACATCGCACCGCGCCGGCGTGAACGTTACCGCGCGCAGAAGCATATCGCACCCCGCCGAGAATCCGCCGCAGACGATTTCACGATAGCCTTTATCCCGGACTTCGGTCATCGCGTTCGCGACAGGCAGATAGGAGTTCATATCATAACTCCAGCGGTAAGTCCCGTATCCATCCGGTTCGGCGCTCTGTATGGTCTCAAGCTGCCAATCGAGAGCTTCCCCGACGATCGGCGCCCAGTCATTCCGTGCTGTCTGTCCGTTCTGCGTGTTTCCGTGAACCGCGATGAACAGATTGCCGGCGGTCTTCCCTTGCCGCGAGAACAGAGGCTTCGACGTCTTGACCGCCTCGGCGTAGCGCGCGTCGGAAAGGGAGCGGAGCGTGATGAATTCCGCGTTCCCATAGAGCGGCTCAAGGTCATCATCAATCAGTACCTCCGGGCGGTACCACCATCCATTCTCCCGAATGGATTTCCGCAGCCAACCCAAGGCTTCGTCCGGCAGCTTCATCCCGCCCGCCAAGCAGGCCAGAAAGTAAAGCGTCTGTGGACCGCAGTGTTCGCTGTTTTTCTCGTAGAAATCCGACAAGAAGCGGTACGCTTCCGAATACCCGGTCTCGGCGAGAGCCAGAGTTGTCTCTAAAATGTCATTTTCTTTTTCCAAATATTGTTCCTTATAAACTTTCGGCGCGATCTCGTGAAGGCTGAGTTCCACTGTACGTAAACACATTCAGGACCGCGCTCTCCCTGCTGCCCCAATTCTTCCCTTGAATTGTGACAGGCTCCTTCATGAAACCGTTTTTCAGCAGCGCCTTTTCCGAATACACATTCTCCGGCATGACATAGGCTTTCAGCGTTTGAATTCCCATACTGACCCGGAGGTATTCGATCAGCAGCCGGACGGTTTCCGTCGCGATTCCGCGGTGCCAGAAGCTTTCATTGATTCGATATCCGATGGTCACCTGATTGATTCGCTTTTTATAATCGAATATTTCGGCGAGTCCGATCAGTCTGTTCGGCTCATCCCGAAAGCAGATGCCCATTCCAATCATCTTCTTTTTCTCAAAATCCCTCCCGCCCAGGTTACGAATCGCGGCCAGCAGATTTCCCCGGCTTTTCTTGTATAAAAACGGGGGAATATATCTGTAAACATTGTCGTTGTTCGTGATCTCGCTCAATGCGTCAACATCATTCTCAGTCATTTTTCGAATGATGAGCATTTCACTTTCCAACAGCGGGAATGTGTCAAAGAGTTCTCCCATGACAATTCTTTATTTCTGCTTCGCTTTCACATTTTTCAGCAGACTCAGGAAGACTTCGCCCAGCATTTCGCGAATCTCCTCCGCCGAGAATTGGCAGGTCTTCGTCGCGCAGAGACAGGCGATGCCGTGGGTGTATATCCACATATGCTTGTAGAGCTTTTCCGCCGCGGCTCGATCCAGGCCGTAATATGTCATCGCGGAAGTCAGGATCTTGTCGTAGCTCTCCTCCAGCATCGGCAGAACGATTTCGAAAGATTGCGCTTCCTCCGTCTCACCCATGAACAGCAGCTGAAACAGGCGCGGTTCATCCACGGCGAAGCGGATGTACTGTTCGCCGACGCCGCGGAAGGCAAGCTCTTCCGTGAGGCCCCGCTCCACGTAGCCCTTGTAAACCGCCTTCGCCGCCTCAAGAGCCGCGGTTTCGACCTCTTCCATACTTGAGAACACCGTGAAGATCGGGCACGCCGAGCTGCCCAGCGTCTTCCCGAGGTTCCTGGACGTCAGCTTTTCAATTCCTTCCTCGCGGACGATCCGCAGCGCGGCCTCCGTGATCTCTTCCTTCGTAAACTTCGCCTTCGGCGGCATGATGACGTCGCCTCCTTTCGTTTTAGAGCGCTTGTTTTATATCGTCTGCTCTAATTATATACGGTTCTATCGCAATGTCAATCACCCGCGCCCGGTGTATGACATTCCGCGCGGTGGGGATTTAAACGAAAAACAGCGCCCGCGAAATTTCGCGGGCGCTGTTGATATTGAATGTTTATTATTCTTCTTCCATGACCTCGAAGAACTTCACCGCGGACTCAATCGTCCAGCCGACGGCGCCGTCCTGCGTGCGGATCTGGTACCAGCCGGAGTAATTGATGTCCACCGGGCCGGCGAGGATCTCAACCACGGCGCCGTTCGGGACAACGCAGACCAGCGGAGCGTCGTAGCCGCTGCCCGGTTCGCTCAGAAGGAAGATGCCTTCGTCGTTGCCGGCGCTGATGTACGCGCGCTCGGCGTCGTCATTCTCAACGGTTTCCGTGGTGCCGTCATAAGAGACGCTGTCACGGACGCCCACGGCGCAGCGGAAGCCGACGGAGGAGGAGTAGCTCTCCGGATCCATGCCGGTGCGCTTCACGAGGTGCTGTTCATTGATGTTCGTACCGAAGGCAGTCCCGCGGACGACCTTCTCCGTACCGGTGTCCGGTCCCTGCGGATCGTTCACCGGGGCGTTGTCATAATAATCTTCGGCGTACCAATCCGAAGTCCACTCCGCGACGTTGCCGAGCATGTCGTAAATGCCGTAGATGCTCGCGCCCTGGTAATAGGAGCCGACGCGTTCGGTGTCATTCGGAACGATGGAGGTGTTCAGATTCGTGTTTTTCGGGGTGCTGTTGCCCCAGGGATAACGGCGGTTGTCCTCGATCCCCTTGGCGGCGCGTTCCCATTCCGCTTCGGTCGGGAGGCGCTTCTCAACGAATTCGCAGTACTGTTCGGCCTGTTCCCAGGTCACATTGACGACCGGGAATTTGGCGTAAGTCGGGTTGGTGTAATAATCCTCACGGGTGGAAGAGCTCGTCTCCTGCGGTTCGGTGCAGACGCCTTCATTGACGCAGACGGCGTAATCTTCATTCGTGACTTCGTATTTATCCATGTAGTAACCGGGCAGATAAAGCAGATGCGCCGGCTTCTCATCGGAATCCGCGTGGAGGTCGCCGTACTCGGCGCCCATGACGGAATAACCTTCTTCAATGTAAACCATGTCGACCGGGGTGATGTCGCCGCTTGTATCGAAACCGCAGCATAACAGGATCATCAGCGCGCCGGCAAAAATCATAAAGAGTGTCTTTTTCATCTTTCTCTCCATTATTTCTATACGATTCTATTATATTTTAGCGGCTTTCGGGGTTTTATCAACCATCCGCAGGAGGGTTTCACGGTACAGCCGCAGTCGGATTTTTTATCGGACATAGCGGACGCAGCGGAAGCCGACGTCGGTCGCGGAATCATTCGAATCCATGGCGGCGGTCCGATCCGCCTCAATGTCATGGGCGGAGGTGCTCCACGAACCGCCGGCAATGACCGCCCGCCCGTCGGAGAGGTCGTCGGAGGTCCATTCCCAGGCGTTGCCGAAAAG
This sequence comes from Anaerovoracaceae bacterium, assembly GCA_963600285.1. Lineage (GTDB taxonomy): Bacteria > Chloroflexota > Anaerolineae > Anaerolineales > Anaerolineaceae > Flexilinea. The sequence goes on along the minus strand of CAVCBG010000176.1, from coordinate 333 downwards.
GTCGCTGTTCTCAGGCGTACACGAACGAAGCCCGCCGAAACGGTTGTCAATGTTCGGCTCGGCGTCCGTCATCACGCCGGAAGCGGCGGCGTCCAGATGATCCGCGAGGGACATCAACGCCATCCCCGCCCGCTCGCAGTACGCGGAGGCTTGTTCGCGGGTCAGATTCACCGCGGGCAGGTCCGATGAATCGCCTTCGTAGGCGTTGGCGGAGACTTCATTCCAATCGATCCAGAAGCCGAATGTGCCATTCTCCCGGGGCTCGGTCAGGCGGATGAAGATCAAGTCCGCGCCGTCCGCGGGGTTGACCGTCCGCATACCGGTCTGAAGTTC
>CAVCBG010000175.1:0-3979 GCA_963600285.1 Anaerovoracaceae bacterium | reverse complement strand
GCCCCGCGTATGAATCGCGGGGCGCTTTCGTTTTACCAGAAGCCGTTCAGCAGGAACGGCAGGTTCCGTTCAACCAGCATCACCACCAGGTAATCCGGGGCTTCGGCCTCGATATCGACCATGGAGAGCTCGCCGTAGGTCACGAAGAGGATCTCGTCCACGTCATGGATTGCCGAGCGCAGGAAGTACTCGGAGAAGGAATCGCCGATGATCATCAGCTTCTTGTGGGCGGGCGCGTCCGAAGTGAAGCGCTGCAGCGTGCCGTGATCGATGGTTTCGGTCTTCTCAACCGTGACGCCGTCGTTGAAGTCGATGAGAACGGTGTTCGGCTCCGTCTCCATCTCCTCGATCCCAAGCATGGCCGCGAGGTCCTTGCCGTTCTCCGGGAAGTAATGGTATTGCGGGTCGCCGGAGTCAGCGGACACCCCCGTGAAGGCCTCACGGATCGCGCGTGCGGCGAAGTAACCGCCGAGCTCGTTCCAGTGGGTGTCTGTCTTGAAATAGACCGGGAAACGCTCGCTGAGGGCCTTCAGCGAATCTTTCTCGTAGAGCACCGGGTAGTCGATCTCCTCCCGCAGGTAGGCGGCGGTCTGATCCGCGCGGCTTTCTTCGGAGACGACGCGGATGTCCGACGGCATCAGTTCGCCGTAGACCTGTTCCTTGTCCGGCGCGATGTAGAGCAGGGATTGCGTCCCCATCCCTTCCATGCGGGCGAAGAAGTTCGTCAGGTTGTCGCGGATCACGCGCAGCTCGTCGTCGGTGAAGCGCTCCATGCCTTTGTAATTCTCAACCGTGGCGCGGTAGAACAGCGTGTCGTCCTCGCCGCGGATCACATCCGACTGCCGGTATTCCAGCCCGAGGCGGTACTGCGTGCCGCGGAAGAGCTCAATCAGCTGCGTTTTGAACGGCAGCGTGTCCGAGAGCCAGGATTCGAAGCGTTTCGGCCAGGTGGTGTAGTTCGACAGGCTCAGCTCCGGGAAGGCGCTCTCGGCCTTGTTCTCGGTGTTCTTCTGAGCGATCATCGGGCGGAACGCGTAGAAGACCGGCACCGGCGCGAATGTCAGCAGGACGAAGCAGATGAGAAAGATGACGGTGGATTTCTTCATGCGCTAAAACCTGAAATAGATGAATGGATTGTGCGAGGCGTTGGCGAGCAGCACAATGGAGAGCGCGAGGCAGACGACCGCCCATACGGATGAGAGCGCCGCGGCCGCGGAGCCCTTGACTTTGGAAGCGATCCAACGCCCGCCGCCCAGCGCGGCGAAGACGGCGATGACGAAGATGATCATCGTCACGAGGTCCGTCATTTCGCCGAAGCTCCACGCGCCCCCGGTGAAGGGGACGAACATCCGCCGCAGCTGGCGAAGCGCCATGCCGAGGTCGTCCGCGCGGAAGAAGACCCAGCCGCAGACGGCGGTGAGCTGCGCGTAGATGAAGCTCAGCCATGACGGAAGGCGGAACTTCGTCTTCGCCGAGAGCAGGCGTTCGAGGATCATGAAGAAGCCGTGGTAAAGTCCCCAGACCACGAACGTCCATTGCGCGCCGTGCCAGAGCCCGGTCGCGAAGAAGACGATCAGCAAGTTGAGGAGCGTCCGCGCCTGACCTTTACGGTTGCCGCCGAGCGGGATGTAAAGGTAATCGCGGAACCAGGTCGAGAGCGAAATATGCCAGCGGCGCCAGAATTCGCGGATGGAGAGCGAACGGTACGGGAAGTCGAAGTTCTCGCGGAACTTGAAGCCGAGCGTGTCCGCCAGGCCGATGGCCATATCCGAGTAGCCGGAGAAGTCGAAATAAATCTGCAAGGTGTAAAACACCGCCGCGGTCCAGCAGAGCAGCGTGGAGAGCTCCTCGATCGGGTGGGAGAGGATCTGATCCACGGTGTAGCCCAAGGTGTTCGCGATGACGACCTTCTTCGCGAGCCCGTAACAGAAGCGGCGCAGTCCGTCCGCGGCGCGGTCCCAGGAGAGCACGCGTCCGTGAAGGGCGTCCGCGATCTCACGGTATTTCACGATCGGGCCGGCGACAAGCTGCGGGAAGAAGGAGATGTAGAGCGCGAGGTCGATCCACGAACGCTGCACCTCAATCGTGCCGCGGTAGAGGTCCACGATGTAGGAGATGGATTGGAAAGTGTAGAAGGAAATGCCGATGGGCAGCGCGATGGAGCGCGGCGCGATCAATTCACGCCCGGCGATGTCGTCGAGGATGCCGGTGAAGAAATTGAAATACTTGAAGTAACCGAGCAGCGCGAGGTTGATGATGACCGCCGCGGCGAGCGTCAGCCCGCGGTACGGCGTGCCTTTCATCCGCTCGAGCAGCAGTCCGCAGAGGTAATTGAGCGTGATGGAAAGGAGCAGCAGCAGGACGTATTTCGGCTCGCCCCAGGCGTAAAAAATCAAGCTCGCCGCCAGCAGGAACAGGTTGTTCCCGCGTTTGCGCGTCAGCAGCGTGCCGATGAGCACAAGCGGCAGGAAGATCCACAGGAAAGGAAATGAGCTGAATACCATAGCGTTATTATAACGCCAAATAAAAGACCGCGTCGGGGACGCGGCCTTTTATTGGATGGTTATTGAATGCGTTTACTCGTTTTCAACTGCGGAGCTGATCTCGTAAGCGGATTCATCTTCTTCGGTGTTGTCGATGGTCAGTTCGTCAACCTCTTCGGTGTTCTCAATGACCAGTTCGTCAACTTCTTCGGTGTTCTTGATGGTGACATCTTCGGCATCGGCGGTTTCAAGGTCCGCGGATTCGGATTCGTACGGGACGAAAGCGGGGTAGACCGGGGTGACAGCAGCGACGATGTCTTCATTGATCTTGGACTCGTACTTGTCGAGCAGACCCTGGCGCCATTCGGTGTAGACTTCGTTCTGAGCGGAGGCAAGCGCGTCATCGGTCAGCGGGCGGACTTCCTTGCCGTCCAGGGCGATGATGTGATAACCGAAGGTCGTCTTGACCGGCTCTTTGCTGATCTCGCCCGGTTCCATGGCGAACGCGGCGTCTTCAAATTCCTGAACCATCATACCGCGCGGGAACCAGTCAAGCGCGCCGCCGTTATCCTTGTTGGTGGTATCCATGGAGTATTCGGAGGCGAGGGCGTTCCAGTCTTCACCGGCGTTCAGCTTCTCGATGATCTCCTTGGCGGTCTCTTCGTCTTCCACGAGGATGTGGCGGGCGTTGACCATTTCGGCTTCGAAGGTGCGGCCTTCCAGCTCGCGGTTGAAGAGCTGATCTTCCAGCAGGGAGGTCTTGACGTAATTCGTGAGCATGTCCTTGCTGATGTCGCCGCCGAAGTTATCGGTGAGCATGGAGTTGATGTAGGTGTCGAAGTCAACCAGCTCGACGGAGTCATTGCCGCTGTTGTCCTGGACGTAAGAGGCGTAGCCGGTCATGTCCTTCATACCGGTTTCAAGCTCTTCGTCGGTGAGGGTAATGCCCGCGGCTTCGGCTTCGATCTCGATGATCTTGTCGTAGACCATGTTCTCAATGACGGCGTCGCCCAAGGTGACTTTGTTCTCTTCACCGAGGATGGACTCGAACTCCTCATTCAGGGAGTCGACGCCCAGACCGTACATGCTGTAGATGGCGGCGTATTCGTCGTAGTAGTTCAGATACTGATAGCGGAAGAAGATAACGTTCTGCTTGAACTCGCCGACGGTGATCTGTTTCCCGCCGACTTCGGCAATGACTTCGTCATCGCTGTACTGCGCGGCTTCAACAGCTTCGTCAACAGCGGCTTCGACTTCGGCTTCTTCAACGGCCTCTTCAACTTCAGCGGCTTCAACTTCTTCGGTAACAGCTTCCTCGACCTCGGCAGCCTCTACCTCTTCGGCAACGGCTTCCGCGGTTTCGGGTTCTTCGGCAGCGGCTTCAACGACAGCGGCGGCAGCGGCGGCTTCGGCAACTTCCTCAACCTCGGCTTCGGCAGCGGCCTCTTCAACGACCTCTTCGGTCTCGGCTTCGGCAGCGGCTTCTTCTACAGCCT
>CAVCBG010000174.1:0-3980 GCA_963600285.1 Anaerovoracaceae bacterium | reverse complement strand
GCGTCCTTGGCGCCGTTCGCTTCCAGCCACGCCGCGCCTTCCGAAGTGCCGGAGAGCCACTTCACCGCGGCTTCATCCGTGACGCGAATGCTGAGCACGGCCTCGCTGCCCGCGGCGCATTCCGCGGAGGCGGGTCTGCCGCTCCAGGTGTCGATCATGCGGGTCCCGATCATGTCATACGCGGCGGCCAGCGGTCCTTGATCCGCGGAGAAGAACTCCGTCTTCACGGCATTGCAGCTATCGCCCGGCAGTGTCCCGGACGCGGCGCAGACCGTCTGCTCCGTAATGCCGGCGGGGCGGGTGAAGTTTGCCTGCGCGATCTCGGGATAAATCTCGGCGGCGCGTTCCATCAGGTCATGCCAGACCGGCGCGGCCCCGGTCACGCCGGTGGAATTCACCATCGGGGAGTTGTCCGCGTTGCCGATCCAAACGCCGACAGCGATCTTCGGATTGTATCCCACCGTCCAGTTGTCGCGGTAGTCGTTCGTGGTGCCGGTTTTCACCGCGGCGGGGTAGGAAAGGTTGAGGACCGAGCCCGTCCCGAAAGCAAGGGCGCGGGCGCTGTCATCGGAGAGGATGGAGTTGATCTGAAAGGCGTATTCCTCCCGCAGCGCGTTCTCGTAAAGCGGGTCTTCCGCCTCGTAGATGACATTCCCGGCGTGGTCGCGGATCTCAAGGATGGCGCGGGGCGGGATGTATTTGCCGTTGTTGGCAAAGACCGAATAGGCGGCCGTCATCTCAAGCAAAGTCACCTCACCGCCGCCGAGAGCGATTGAAAGCCCCCAGCCGGCTTTGTCGAGCGAGTCGACGTGCATGCGTTTCGCGAAGGCAATGAAGCCGTCCTCCGCTTCCGTCTCGGGATCGTCGTAGATGCCGACATACTGCAGCGTCTTGACGGCGGGGATATTCAACGAGCTCGCCAAGGCCTGCCGCGCCAGCACCGGTCCGTGAACGCGTCCGTCGTAGTTCGTCGGGACGTACGGCTCGGAGTAGGCGAGGTCTTCCTCCTTGCCGGTCGGGGAGAACTCCGTCGGCACGTCCCAGATCAAGGTCGCCGGCGTCCACCCCTTCTCGAATGCCGCGGCGTAGATCAGCGGTTTGATGGAAGAGCCCGGCTGGCGGGGCGACGCGGCCATGTTGACCTGACCGCTGTGCTCCGTGTCGTTGAAGTCGGGGGAGCCGACATAGGCGAGGATGTCCCCGGTCTCGGGCGCGATCGCGATGACGGCGCCGTTGTACGCGTTCGAGGCGGCAAGCTCCGCGGAACGGTTCTCAAGGATCTGCTGCGCGGATTCCTGCAAGTCGGGATCGAGCGTCGTGTACACCGTCCAGCCCGAACGGTAGAGCGCCTCCGCGCCGTACGCTTCCTCGAGCATGGCGTAAACGTAGTTGACCCAATGCGGGTAGAGAATGTCGAAGCTCTCCGGCGCGAATTCATACGCCGAGATCTCGCGGACGGCGCTGTCGACCATGACCGCGTCGACCGTGACGCGTTCCTTCCCGGTACGGACGGCGATGCCGCCTTCGCGCTGACTGAGGTTATACGTCAGCAGGAGGACGGTCTGCATCCGCTCGAGGGTCTCGTCCCGGTTGTTGAGAATGTCGTAATAGCCCGGCGCCTGGATCAGCCCGGCAAGGAAAGCCGCCTGTCCGAGGTCAAGGTTCTTCGCCGAACGCTTGAAATACGTCTGCGCCGCGGCCTCGATCCCGTAAGCGTGATTGCCGTAATAGTTTTCATTGAGATAGATTTCGAGGATCTCATCCTTCGAGTAGCGGCGGGTGATCTCCACCGCGAGCAGCACTTCGCGGATCTTGCGCAGGAGAGTCCGTTCGCTCCGCTCTTCCGCGGAGAGCAGCAGTCCGCGGGCGAGCTGCTGCGTGATGGTCGAAGCGCCGGACACCGTTTCGCCCGCTTCGGAGTTCTGGAACACCGCGCGGATGATTGCCGAAAGGTCGAACCCGGGATGGGAATAATAATCCTGATCCTCGACCGCGATCACGGAGGCGAGGACGTAGGAGGAAATCTCATCCAGCCCGACGTAATCCCGCCGTCCCGCGTCGGAGGGAACGACTTCGTAGAGCAGGTTGCCCTGACGGTCCATGATCCGCATGGTCTCGAACTGCGACGCCTTGGAACGCAAATCGCCGACATCCGGCAGCTGCGAGCGGATGTAGACGTACATCAGCAGCAGCGAGACGGCGCATACGCCGAGGCAGATCAATACCGCGGTCAGGCAGCCTCTGCCCTTCCGCTTCTTCGGCTTCGGCGTCTCAATGGGCACGGCGGCGTGATTCAATTCGGGGATGAGTTGGTTTTTCTTTTCCATGATAGGGTTAATTATAGGGTTATTTCCGATATTTCGGTCTTAATCGGGCAATAGTTCGAATAAATTCTGATTTCCGATTATAATTAGCTTGAACCAGTAGAAACAATTGAGGAGGTTCTATGGAAACATCAACAGAAAGCAACATTCTGATGGCTGTTGTACAGGCAGCGGACGCGGACATCGCGGACCAGGCGTTGAAGAAGGTGGGCATCACTTCCTATCAAATGCCGAGTGTGGGCGGCTTTCTGGGGCGCCGCAACATCACGCTGATCATTGAAGTTCCGGAAGGACGAATTGAAGAGATTCAGGACATCCTGAAGAGCAACTGCCGGCAGCGTATTGAATTCGTGGCTGTGCCGATTGAGAGCACACAGGTCGCCATTCCGCAGCCGACTCAGATCCCCGTCGGCGGCGCGGTTGTCTTTGGCTTGACCGCGGAAAAAATCGAGAAGTTCTAACGAAAGGAATCCGACAACATGAAACTGATCATTACCATCATCCCCGATGACGAATCCGAAAAGGTATCCAACGCTCTGACCGATAAGGACTTCCGCGTGACGCAGATCGCGTCCACCGGCGGTTTCCTGCGCAAGGGCAAGTCCACGCTGCTCGTCGGCGTTGAAGACGAACAGCTTGACAACGCGCTCGAGATCATCAAAGGCACGGCCGCCAAGGGTTCCAACAAGGACAAGGGCGTCCTCTTTGTGATCAAAGTCGACAAATTTATCCATTTCTAACGGTTCTAATAGATTTTTAATCAACTTTTCGCAAGGAAAAACGTATAATCTATTAAGAGCAAACGAGAAAGGATTTTTTATAGGAAGTTAACATGAAATACTCTCAAGCTTTTTCTTATGTATTTGAGGACAGCAATTGGTTCAAGAAGATTGCCATTGCCGGTCTTATCACTCTCATCCCGATTGTCGGTCAGCTGTACCTGCTCGGTTGGATGATTGAGATCATCCGCCGCGTCAAGGCCGGCCGTGAAGACATCCTGCCGACGACCCACTTCGGCTATTTCCTGACCCTCGGTCTGAAGGCCTTCGTTGTCGCCCTGGTCTACAGCATCCCTGTCATCCTCGCGAACATCTTCGTCCGCTCCAACATGACTGCCGCTGTCTCCGGTGATCCGGAACACACCGTGACGTATTTCTTCGCCGGCATGAGCTTCTTCGGGTCCTTCATCTCCATGCTGCTCAACATCATCTCCGGCCTCGGTTCGATCTACGGCTTCTGCCGCCTTGCCGAAACCGATGAAATCTCCGCCGCGATCAATGTTGTCAACGCTTGGAACACCTTCAAGGCCAATTGGCAGGCGTACGCGATCGTCTTCCTGCTTGAGATCGTCACCGCCCTCATCGGCGCTGCCGGCAGTGTCGTCATCTGCATCGGTGTCATCCTCACCATCCCGTATGCGACCGCTGTCAACGGTCATCTGCTCGGCCAGCTGAGCAAGAACGCCGTCACCCCGTCCGTCAAGCAGCGCGCCCCGCGCAATGACGCTCCTGTCGACGACACCATTGAACAGGCCCCGCTGAAGACCGTCAAGGCCGAAGCCCCTGTTGAAAGCAAGGTCGAGGAAACCGCTGCCGCTGCCGGCGAGGTCATCGAAGGCACTTTCAAGCAGATCCACGACGAAGCTTCCGACAAGGC
>CAVCBG010000173.1:0-3987 GCA_963600285.1 Anaerovoracaceae bacterium | reverse complement strand
ATGCAGTGCGATGAATATCGTTTCTATTCGGTATCCGTGAGCGGCGCCGGCGCTTTCCTCAAAATCAAATCGCCGTCGAAATCGGTAACACTTACCGCCAGGTCCAAGATCAGCATTTTCCTTGATGGGGAGACGCTCTTCTCTCTTCCCGCCGGTGAGACGAACCTGTTCACGCGAATGCCTGACCTCCGGCTTAATCTGAAGGATCTGGCGTTCAGGAAGGATCTGGAAATCCGCGTCGGTTCGAAAAGGATTCCCATACAATGCGATGAAGGAGACGACTCCGTCATGCTGCGGCTTGATCAATACTTCGAGACAAACGGAAAGCGGTACGGCACCTACAGTGTTCGCCTTTATCAAGCCGGCCGCTTCCTGCGCCAGACGGAATTCTGTTACGTACCGAAGATAAACTCCGATTACGACTGCTGTTTGTCTTGGCCGAAGAACGGGAAGATTCTGCGACAGCGGTCGTTCCGATTCGAGCGGAAGAAAGATTGGGAGCTGAGCTTCGAGAATTGCAAAGTTGACAGAACCGAGAAGGAATACATCGTAAGCTGTCCCGAGAACGCCGGCGTGCTGGACGGCTCGCTGCGGTCCATGCGCGACGACCTGATTTTTGAGGCGAAGTTCCGGCTGCCGTTGACGCCGTTGATGCTTGAAATCATGGAAGCGGACGGCGCGGAGCCCGTGAACGTATACGGAAGTCCGCTTTCGCTCGGGCTGTCCGAATTCACAGAACGCGGCCGATGGCTGGCGGTAACGGCCTTCGATGATTTCCGCGAGAAGAGTTACACGGTGACGCTGAGGAATACGGACGGCATTCAGCAGCAGGAGACACTTCGTGTTTCCGCGAACGGCGAGGGGATTTGCCGGCTCTCCGCCTTTGAAACGACGCTGCGGAGCTGCGTTTTGCCGGCGCTGTTTGAAATCCGCTGCGCGGATGATCCGGAGCACGGAATCCCCTTCATGCTTGTCTCAAATCAAGCCGTCATGCAGGATTATCCTGTCTACTCAAAAGAACGTAACGCAATTGCTGTGAGGCTGCCTGATGCCTACAAGCGGATGGAATTCACGCGGTTTGGAACAGAGCCGTTTCGCTGCGCTATCCGGGAAAACGAGTGGGTTTCTTATCAAGCTCATGGCTTTCATCAATTCTCCACCGAATTGCCGGCGGGGATTTATTCGCTCACGGACAGCGAGCCGATGGATATCTTCGATTTGGAAGAAGACGATTCCGCGAAACTGAGTCAGGATGTTCCGGCCTTCTTGGTCAGGCAAACCGACAACACGCCCTATCAAAAAGATTCTATTCATATCATTCTGCCGAAGTTGATTGATTGCGTTTTTACTGTCTGCAACCGAAAGCCAATGGATTTAATGAATGATCCTATGATTCAGAATGTTCTTACGGGAAAGACGCATCCAAAGAAGGCGCGGGAGCTCAACGACTTTGAAATCGAGCTGCTGACCGCTTTGGGGTACATCGCGGACTCGAAAATCAGCGAATCCCGTCGGAAGACGATCACCGGCTTCATGAAAGTCATCTCGGAAGATGTCCTCTCCGGCGTGGACAGGACAAGGATCATCAGAGCGCTCACGGCCATGAAATGCCCGCAGTCGGTTTTTGACGTCTGCAAATCGTACTATTCCCTGTTCCTCTTCGATCCGGACGAGACGGACATGAAGCCCTTGGCCGAGGAGGCGGAGCCTTATTCGATCACACTGGCGCTCTTGATGCTGCTTGACACGGACGCGCCGTTGAAGGACACTTTACGCCTCGAGAAATTCCGTACATTGATCGGGACGGAGGCGTTGGCGGACATGCTCGGCGTCCACAGGCTCAAAGACCTTGCCGCCGCTCAAACGGCGGTTCGGAAATTCCTCAATGACGAGAAATCGGAAGATATCCGCGTCAATCTATCCTCCGAGATATCCGGCGAAATGGAGCCGCTGATGGCGATGATTGACGGAAAGGACAAGAAAGGCAAAGTCTACTTCGACCTCGCGAAGAAGCCGGAAACCGGATTCACTTTCGATCAAATCCGCTTCTGCGACCAATACGTCAACTGGTATCGTTTGAATTCAGTGTCCAACGAGATCCGCCCCGACGTTGTCGCGAAAATGAAAAAGCTGGTGAATGAACAAACCGCGAAGGACATCAAAGAGGCTGCCGCCGGGCTTCGCCGCAATCGGAAGCAGAAGGAAGTTTTCAACGAATACAACGACGCGCTTCGCTTCCGCTTGGCAGATCAATCTTACATTGATTTTGACAGCCTTCTCGATCCTTATAAGCTTCGCAACAACAGCCTGCCCCGGTACTTCTATCTGCAGGGACTGGCCGCTTACTTCAGCCGCATCCTCGGTTCCGACGAAGACGCCGCATTCATCCGGGAGACCGGCAACCGTTTCCTCGCCGGCGCTTATGAAATCTCACCCGGAATGGTGCGCCGCGATATTGTAATGGCGAGCACCTACATCTACCTGAAAAAGAAAGAGGAAGAATTATGTCGATGAACCCCAGAGAGACGACCGATAAAATCCGCTCCGATTACAAAGAGTATCTCGCGTCAATCGCGAGCGTCAAAGATCAAGAAATCACGAAACTTGCTTACGAGGCGATTCGCAAGACCGATTTCGTGAAAGGGCCGTATCTTGAGACCACGCTGCCATTCGTGGATGGGAAAAGCCTCAAGGAATTAGCCGCCGAAGGCCTCGTCTCATCCGAATTCGCGAAGATGGGGACGGCCGTGCATTATTCGGAATGGAAGCTGCGCGTTCATCAGGAAAAAGCCCTCCGCCATATCATTGAACAGAATCGGAATATGATCGTGTCAACCGGGACCGGTTCCGGCAAGACGGAATGCTATTTATACCCGATTTTCAATGAATTGATGCGGGAGAAAGAGAACGGCGCCCTCGATCCCGGCGTCCGCGCGCTGCTGATCTTCCCGATGAACGCGCTCGCGAACGACCAGCAGAAGAAGCTCCGAAAGCTGCTCAAGTCCTATCCGGATATCACATTCGGGCGTTACACCGGCGAGACGCCGCACAAGCGGGACAAAGAAACCTCGGAAGCGGCGGAAGCCAGACTTCACGAAGAATACGATCTCGAGCACAGAAATGACAACGATCCCGATCTGCGGACGTCCATCCCGAATGAAATGATGTGTCGTGAGATGATGGCGAAGGAGCCGCCGCATATCCTTTTGACGAACTACGCGATGCTGGAATACATGCTCCTCCGGCCGGATACAGCGCCGTTCTTTGACACCGAGTCCGCGCGGCATTGGCGCTTCATTGTCATTGACGAAGCCCATACCTACAAAGGCGCCTCCGGTACGGAGATCGCGTTCCTTTTGCGCCGGCTGAAAGAGCGAATCCGCCATAATATGCATGACGAATTCCGCTGCATTGCCACCAGCGCGACGCTTGGAAGCGAAGACGGTAAAGACGCCTTGGCCGCCTTCGCGCAGGAGTTGTTCGGCGAGCCGTTTACCGGAGAGGATGTGATCACGACCCGGCGGAAATCACGCGTGCGGCCCGCCGACGGGCGCGAATTCACACCCGCCGATTACGCGGCGTTGAAGTCCACGGTCGCGGAGCTGCCGGAAGAAGAGAAGGGGAAAATCCTTTACGAGTCGTTGATCAAAGATCTGCGGCTGTTCCGACTGTATAAACTGCTTGAGCAGAGCCCGGAGAAAATCGAGACGCTGGCGAACGGCGTCTTCCCCGACCTTGATGAAGGGCGCCGGGAGCCCGCGTTGATTGATTTGATCGAACTGGCTGCCGCGGCAAGAAAAAGCATGAACGACCCGGCGCTGCTTCCCGCGCGGTATCATCTTTTTGTCAAGTCCCTGGAAGGGATGTTCGCGCAGTTTCGTCCGCGGAAACAGGTTTTTCTTGACCGCAAGGAAAAAGTCTTCACCGACGGCGAGCGTTATTCCGTTTTTGAGTTGGCGAACTGCCAGCGCTGCGGACAGGAATACC
>CAVCBG010000172.1:0-3998 GCA_963600285.1 Anaerovoracaceae bacterium | reverse complement strand
ACGGTATTCCCGCCTTCGCCGGTCCAGTTCGTGTGGAAGAACTCGCCGCGGGGGTGGTCCAGGCGCTCGTAGGTATGGGCGCCGAAGTAGTCGCGCTGGGCTTGGAGCAGGTTCGCCGGAAGGCGTTCGGTGCGGTAGCCGTCGTAGTAGTTCAGCGCGGAGCACATCGCCGGGGCAGGGACGCCGCAGCGGATCGCTTCGGCGCAGACCAGACGCCAATTCGCCTGGCACTTGTCCATAATGCCGCGGAAGGTGTCATCCAGCAGCAGGTTCGGCAGGGACGGATTCTTGTCGAAGGCTTTCTTGATGTCGCCGAGGAAGACGGAGCGGATAATGCAGCCGCCGCGCCACATCAGGGCGATGTCGCCGTAATGCAGGTCCCAGCCGTAAGTCTGCGCGGCGTCGCGCAGCAGGGTGAAGCCCTGGGCGTAGGAGACGATCTTCGAGGCGTACAGAGCGTCGTGGATGGCATTGATGAAGGCGGCTTTGTCGCCCGTGAACTTCGTCTCCGGTCCGTGCAGGATCTTCGAAGCGGAAACGCGCTCGGCCTTCATGGCGGAGAGGCAGCGGCTGAAGACGGCTTCGCCGATCAGCGTGAGCGGAATGCCCTCATCCAACGCGGCGACGGAAGTCCATTTGCCGGTGCCCTTCTGCCCCGCGGTGTCGAGAATGTTCTCCACGAGCGGGGAGCCGTCCTCGTCCTTGTGCGCGAGGATCTCGGAGGTGATCTGGATCAGGTAGCTGTCGAGGTCGCCCTTGTTCCATTCGGCGAAGACCGCGGCCATCTCATCATCGGACATGCCGAGCAGGTCGCGCATGAGCTGATAGGCTTCGCAGATGAACTGCATGTCGCCGTACTCAATGCCGTTGTGGACCATCTTCGTGTAATGACCGGCGCCGTTGGAGCCGACCCATTCGCAGCAGGGCGTGCCGTCTTCAACGCGGGCGCAGATGCCCTGGAAGATCGGCTTCACGTATTCCCACGCGGCCGGGGAGCCGCCCGGCATCATGGACGGGCCCTTGAGGGCGCCTTCCTCACCGCCGGAGACGCCGGTGCCGACGTAGAGCATTCCTTTGCTCTCAACATATTCCGTGCGGCGCATGGTATCCGGGAAGTGGGAGTTGCCGCCGTCAATGATGATGTCGCCGGGTTCCATCAGCGGGAGGAGCTTCTCAATGGTCTCGTCAACCGGCTTGCCGGCTTTGACCATGATCATGACCTTGCGCGGCTTCTCAAGCTGGGAGATCAGCTCTTCCATAGAATAGGCGCCGTTGATGTTCTTCCCCGCGGCGCGGCCTTCGATAAATTTCGTGACTTTCTCGGTGGTTCGGTTGAAGACGCTGACGGTGAAGCCCTTGCTTTCCATGTTAATAGCTAAATTCTCACCCATTACAGCCAAACCAATGATACCGATATCAGATTTTTTCATGTCCTTTTACCTTTCCGGGATGTATTCCCGCAGTACTTGTATTGTAAGTATAATGCATGTTCCCCGCTTTTGAACAGGGTAACAAAAATCCCGCGGGAAGCGAAACCGCCCGCGGGACTTGATGGTTCAAAATCAAAATTTCGAGAAGATTTGGCGCTCCATCTTCTTGAGCAGGATCGCGCCGAGGACAGCGCCGAGGAAGTTCGTGATCGGTGAGACCATCCACAGGCCCGTCAGCTTCAGCGGCTGCAGGGCGAAGAGCAGGATCAGCGGGAAAACGAACGTCCCCGCCAGGGAGAGGATCGCGGCGCACTTCGGCTGCTCGACCGCGCCGAAGAAGCTCTGCGCGGAGAAGCCGAACCAGAAGAAGAAAAAGCCCACGCTGAAGATGCGCATCGCTCTGACCGACTCCTCCAGGATCGCGGCGTTGTCCGCGCTCAGGAAGAGGCCCGTCACCTGCTTCGGGAAGATGGTGATGATCCCGCCCATGACAATGGAGATCGCCGCGGCGGTGAGGAAGCAGTACTTCCGCAGTTCCTTCACGCGGTCGAAGAGCTTCGCGCCCAGGTTGTAGCCGATCGCGGGCTGCAGGGAGTCGACGGTGCCGTAAATCAACGGCTGGACGAGGTCGGTTGAGTACATCAAAATACCGTAAATCGCGACGGCATCCGAACCGCCGTAACGGATCAGCATGGAGTTCATGATCAGGGCAACGACACGGCCGGCGATGTTCGCGAGGAAGTTCGGCGAACCGCAGGCGACGATCTCTTTGACCATGTCAAAGCTGAAGCGCGGCTTCGTGAAATGCAGGACCATTTTCCCCTGAATGAAGGGGATGATGCCGACGACCGCGCAGATGAAGAGCGAGGCCGGGAACGCGGCCGCGGCCCCGATCAGACCGAGCTTGAATACGGCCAGGAACAGGTAGATGAAGACGACCGTCATGCCGCTCATGGCGATGTTCAGCCACATGCTGAAGCGGATCTTGCCGCTGATGCGCAGATAGTTGTCGAAGGCGAAAACCATGGTCGTCACCGGCGCGGTCACCGCGTACACGCGGACGTAATCCACGGCCAGATCCGCCAGTTCCCCTTCGGCGCCCATCAGGCGCACCATCCAAGGGGTCAGGAAGAAGAGCAGCACGCCCATGATTGCCGCCGCGAGGATGATCAAGATCACCGAGCAGGTGAAGACGTTGTTCGCCTTGTCGTGTTCCTTGCGCCCCAGCGCGATGGAGATCGGCACGGAGGAACCGACGCCGATGAGGTCGGCAACGGCGAAGTTGATGATAACGACCGGCATGGCGAAGTTGACGGCGGCGAACGGAACCGCGCCGAGGTAGTGTCCGATGAAGGAGCCTTCAAAGATGCTGTACAAGGAGCTCGCCAGCATGCTGATGGCGCCGGGTCCGGCTGCCTTGCGGAAAAGCACGCTCGTCTTTTCTTCTCCGAACAGACGGTTGGTTTCTTCGATTAGGTCGTCAGCTTGATTATCAACTTGAGTGTCCATAAAAAATTATTCCCCGTCGGGGTTGATTAATTAAAGAAGAATAACTCCCGACAAGGCCTATTTATACCATGGGATAGACACGGGGCAACGCGATATAATAGGGAATATATGACATAACGGAGGGCGGGATGGCCGATCGAATGCTTGACAAAATACAGGGCAGTTTAATCGCGGGCGCGGCGGGAGACGCGCTGGGGAACGGAGGAATGGTCTCCGCCAACACGCGGATGACGATTGCCACCGCCGTCGGACTGCTCCGCGGGGACGCGCGGCTGAAACAGCGCGGCTTCGGCGGACCGTCTCCGCGAACGCTGTATGAAGCTTATAAAGAATGCTGCCCGCCGGAGGATGACGCCTTCGCTGTGTTGTCCTCCGGGGATTACGGCAGCGTCTTCGAGCCGATCAATGACAGCCGCGGCTGCGGCGGGGTCGTCCGCGCCGCGCCGGTGGGGTTATTCGCAGCCCATCTCCCGACGCACAGCATCGTCATGCTGGCGGCGGAGTCCGCCGCGATCACGCATGGGCATCCGCTCGCGTACATGCCCGCGGCGGTGCTGGCGGAGCTGGTGCGCTTCGGCTTGTATACCGACGGCATCAGCGTGCGGAACTGCGCGGAGATGGTGATGTCCGCGGTGAAGGAAACGTTCGGACGGAATGAATATTGGCCGGCGTTCGAGCAGCGCATGGCGCGGGCGATGGTGCTTGCCCGCAATGAGGACGCGGATGAAATG
This sequence comes from Anaerovoracaceae bacterium, assembly GCA_963600285.1. Classification (GTDB taxonomy): domain Bacteria; phylum Chloroflexota; class Anaerolineae; order Anaerolineales; family Anaerolineaceae; genus Flexilinea. Next base: position 328 of record CAVCBG010000172.1, on the reverse strand, counting down.
AACGCCGCCAAGCTCGGCGTCGGTGAATTCGCCGATGAGGCCCTGGCCCTTGCGCTTTACTTCGTGCTGCGGCATGAGTCCGATGCCGACATCACAAATACGCTCACCTCCGCGTCCGCCCACGGCGCCGCCGTTGCATCCCTCGCGGGCAACATTCTCGGCGCTTACCACGGCCTCAATGCGATTCCGGAATCATTGACTTCATCACTTGAGCTTCGCGACAAACTCCTCGAAATCGGGGCTGATCTTTACACGGGAAGCCCCAATTAATGAGCGCTTAAGCCTTCCCCTATGAGGGGAAGGGGGACCGCTTGCGGTGGATGAGGTC
>CAVCBG010000171.1:0-4008 GCA_963600285.1 Anaerovoracaceae bacterium | reverse complement strand
ACGGACAGTGGATTGCGGTAGAATAGTATTAACGTGAAGGATACGCAGCCACGGCGTATCCTTACAACAGCGGTTATTTTGACAAAGGACGGAAGCATGAAAATTGACAAGGCCTTTTTGCGGAACTTGATCCTGTACGGAATCATCGGCGGGATCAGCTCCGGGTTGGATTGGCTGCTCTTCACTTTGATGTATAAGTTCGCCGGCATGAACGAGTTCCTCGCGAATGTCATCTCCACCCACGCCGGCATCTTCCTGAGCTTCTTCCTCAACAGCCGCTACAACTTCAAAAAGACCGATGACTTCTGGGGACGCTTCATCCCCTTCTACCTGACCGGGCTCTTCGGCCTGCTGCTCTCCACGGGGATCCTTGCCCTCGGCGGGAAGCTCGGCATCAACGCCGTCATCACGAAGCTCGCCGCCATCGTCATCGTGGCCCTCGTCCAGTTCTTCATCAATCGGGCGGTCGCCTTCCGTGAGAAGTAGGGCCGCCGTCACCTCCCTTGAGCTGTGCGTCTCGCTGCTGGCGGGGTTGATCCTCGGTTGGCACGCGGCGCCCCCGCCGCTCGTCTGCGCGATCCTCTGCTTTGTCTTTGCCTGCCTCGCTGCCGTGTTCCTTCACCGGTCGCGGGGTTTTTCTTTAAATCAACCCGAACGCCGTCTCTTCAAAATCTTCCTCTGCCTGGCCGTCCTCTGCCTCGGCGCGGTCCGCGTAGGCATTCCGTCCGTCATCGAGACGCCGGCGAATGACGCGAGCCGCCTGACCGGGGAATCCGTCTCCTTCAGCGGATACGTCAGCGCCCCGCCCACGCGAACGGCGTCGCGGACTTCGGTCCGCGTCCTCCTTGACGAGGGACAGGCGGTCTCCGGCAAGGTGCTGCTGGTCTTCTACAGCGACCCCGGCATCGAATTTGAGTACGGCGACCGCGTCTCGGCTTCGGGGACGCTGAAGCAGCCGTCGGATTCGGGCTCCGGCTTCTCGTACAGCGATTACCTCGAGAAGGACGGCATCGGCGCCCTGATCAACAACCCCGCGGCGGAAAAGCTCCCCGGCACGGCGGGCTCGGCTTGGCTGCGGAAGCTCTTCCGTCTGCGGAGCGCGCTCATCGACCGGGTCTACGACCTCTTCCCGAAGCCGGAGAACGCCTTGATGGCGGGCATCCTGCTCGGGGACGAGACGCGCATCCCGTCCGATGTGGAGCGTGCCTTCGAGCGGACGGGGACGTCGCACATCATCGCCATCTCCGGCGCGAACTTCACCCTGCTGGTCTGGCTGTTGACGGCACTCTTCCGCCGCTTCATATCGCGCCGTTGGGCGGTCATCCCGGTGATCGTCTTCGTCATCCTGTACACGATCTTGGTCGGCGCGGGCGCCGCGGTGGTTCGGGCGGCGGTCATGTGCGGACTGATGCTGATCAATACCCTCATCGGCCGGCGCGGGAACGGCGTCACGAACCTCGCCTTCGCCGCGGCGGGGATGTGCCTCTGGCAGCCCGCGTACCTCACGGATGTCGGCTTCCAGCTCTCCGTCTGCGCGACGCTCGGCATCCTGCTTTTCTCCGACCCGCTGCGGACGTCGGTCGACCGTCTGCTCGCGAAGCTCTTCCCCCGCATGACGGAAGGGACGCGGGAGACGGTGGTCGATATTCTCGACGAACTGTGCCTGATGTCGATCTGCGCCCAGGTCTTCACCGTCTGGATCTCGGCGAAGTCCTTCGGTCAGATCTCCCTGATCTCCCTCCCCGCGAACATGCTCATCGCCCCCTTCCAGCCGCTGATCATGCTCGGCGGCTTCCTTTCGCTGATCCTGAGCTTCGTCTTCCGTCCCTTGGGGACGATCGCCGCGAAGCTGATCTGGCCCGCGCCCGCGTTGACCATCCGCCTGGTGGAGCTCTGCGGGGACTGCGAATGGGCGTCCGTCTACGTCGAGGTTCCCGAATGGGCGGCGTGGTTCATCATCGGCGGCATCGTGCTCGTGTGGAGCTTCCGCCATCAATTGGCGAAGTACTCCCCGCGGAAGAACCTCGCCCCGTACGTCTCCGCGGCGCTCTTTTTCGGCTGCATCGTGATGTGGATGAACACCTCCGACCGGCGGGATCACAGCCTGCGCGTGGAGGTCAACGCCGCCGCGGAACGGACTTCGCTGAAGCTGCGGACGCCGGGCGGCCGTTCGCTGCTCATCGCCGACGGGCAGACGAATTACTCCGCCCGCGACCTGATGGACCGCAGGCTCTTCACCGCCGAGGAATCCCCCGCCGCGGCATGGATCGACTTCGAGGCGGATTGGATGCGCGACCTCTTCCGCGGCTCGAACGAGGCGGCCGGCATTGACCTGCTCTACGCCGGCGGGCGGGACGGGGACGGCGTGCTGTTGTCCGCGGGGGACAGCTTCGAGGCGGACGGGGTGACGGTGACGTGCGCCTCAACTTGGCTGGATCGGCGGGCGTGGACGGTATCGTGCCGGGACCGCGTCCTGCTCTTCCCGAACGGCATCCCGCCGGAGAGGATCTTCACCCGTGAAGGCCTTTCCGCGGAGGACGTCTCCCTGACCGTACTCGGGGCGAAGGATGACATTCAACTGTGGGAGGGGTACACCGCGGCGGCGGTTTCCTCCGCGAATATCTACGTGGAGGAAGACGGCGAAATCCGTCAAGAGTTGAATTACTGACATTAATCACGATTATTTTCATGAATATGATTTCGCGATATCTGATAAAATGGTAATGACAAGGTTACCAACCCGAAATGTCACGTTTTTATGGAGTGTGTTAACATGAGAGCAACAACAGATGACGTTTTAGCTGTAATTCTCGGCGGCGGCCGGGGCACCCGCCTCTTCCCGCTGACCCAGGAACGCGCGAAGCCCGCTGTCCCGATTGTCGGGCAGTACCGCCTGATCGATATTCCGATCAGCAACTGTATCAACTCAAACATTTTCAAGATCGCGGTCCTGACCCAGTTCAACTCCGTCTCCCTGCATCGTCACATCACCGACACTTACCAGTTCGACCGCTTCCATTCCGGCTGGGTTCAGATCTGGGCTGCCGAACAGACCATGTCCTCCGGCGACTGGTATCAGGGCACCGCGGATGCCGTCCGCAAACAGCTGATGCAGATCATCTCCGCGCACACGAAGTATGTTCTGATCCTCGCGGGCGACCACCTCTACCGCTGCGATTACGAACAGATGCTGCAGTACCACATCGAGCATAACGCGAAAGTCACCGTCGGCGTCCAGCCCGTCCGCAAGGATGAAGCCTCCCGCTTCGGCATTCTGAAGCTCGACAGCGACGGCACCATCACCGACTTCAAGGAAAAGCCGACCGATCCGGAAGTTCTCGCGAATCTCGTCAGCTCCGACGATCCGGAACGCCCGTACATGGGCTCGATGGGTATTTACATCTTCGACACCGACCTGCTGGTGGACATCCTCCGCACGAAGGATTATCAGGACTTCGGCAAGAACGTGATCCCGTACGCCATTGAGACCTCGAAGGTCGTCGGCTGGAAGTTCGACTATTACTGGGAAGACATCGGTACCATCCGCTCCTTCTACGAGACCAACCTGGCCATGACCGACGACGAACCGCCGTTCAACTTCCATGACCCGAAGCACCCGATCTACACGATCGCCAACAACCTGCCGGCCTCCCGCATCATCGGCGCCCGCATGGATCACTGCCTGATCGCCCGCGGCGCCCGCATTGAATGCGACACCGTCAAGCGCTCCATCGTCGGCGTCCTCGGCCGCATCGGCAAGGGTTCCGTGGTCACGAACACCATCATCATGGGCTCCGATTCCGATATCGTTCTGGACCACCGCGTGAATCCGCAGAAGTACCAGCCCAACATCCCGCTGGGCATCGGCTACAATTGCCATATCGACGGCGCCATCATTGATAAAAACGCCTGCATCGGCGACGGCTGCGTCATCAAAGCCTTCCCCGCCGGCACCAACCTTGACGACCCCGCCGAGAAGAAGAACTACTACGTCCGCGACGGCATCGT
>CAVCBG010000170.1:0-4024 GCA_963600285.1 Anaerovoracaceae bacterium | reverse complement strand
ACACATATGAACGAAAAATACGCCCTTCTGGAATCACTGCTCGAGAAACACGGATACGACGCCGCGGCATTCATCCCGTCGGCGAGTTTTACTTGGCTCACGGGGAAGAGTAAGGACCTCATGGAACGGCCGGTGGTCGTCCTGGTTCGGCCCGGCATGAAGCCGGCGCTCGTCATCGCGGGGTTCGAGGTCGCCGCCGCGCCGGAATGGGTGGCGCCGTTTGAGATCTTCTCCTACTCGGACGACCCGGCCGAATGGGCGGATGCCTTCCGTCAGGCGGGGAAATACCTGAAATTAAACGGAAAGAAGATCGCGGTCGAGCCGCTGCATTTCCGTTTCCTTGAATATAACTTCCTCCGCGAGGCGGTCCCGGACTGCGAGATCGTCGGGGCGGCGCCGCTTTACACGGAGCTCCGCATCCGCAAGACCGAACGGGACCTCGCCGACATTCGCAAGGCGGCCGTCATCGCGCAGGACGCGCTGGAGGCGACGTTGAAGATCGTCCGCCCGGGCGTCACGGAACGGCAGCTGTCCTCGGAGCTGGTGGCGAATCTTCTCCGCCTGGGATCCGAGCCGAAGTTCCCGTTTGACCCGATCGTGGGCAGCGGCCCGAACTCGGCCGACCCGCACCACGGCGTATCCGACCGCGAGGTTCAGCGGGGCGACTTCCTGCTCTTCGACTGGGGCGCGCGTTGGAACGGTTTCTGCTCCGATATCACGCGGACGTTCGTCATCGGCGAAGCGGCGGATTGGCAGATCGAGATTTACAACACCGTCCTCGCGGCCAACCGCGCCGCGCTCAAGGCGGTCCGTCCGGGCGTGAGCTGCGGCTCCATTGACGCCGCCGCCCGTTCGGTGATCGACGCCGCGGGCTACGGTGAGTATTTCACCCACCGCCTCGGCCACGGTCTCGGCATGGAAGACCACGAGGAGCCGTACATGTTCGGCGGGAACCCGGTCCTGCTTGAGCCGGGGATGTGCTTCTCCGACGAGCCGGGCATCTACCTCGCCGGGCGGGGCGGCGTCCGCATTGAGGACGACCTCACCTGCACGGCTGACGGCGGCGCCTGCATCACGGATATGCCCCGCGAATTGAGGATCTTATGCAAGTAAGCGAAGTTTCTTCCGGAACCCTGCGTTCCGTCCCTTACGTTCTCGGCCCGATCGAGAACAACACCTACCTCCTCTACGACGAGGAGACGAAGGACTGCGTCGTCATCGACCCGTCTTTCGGCTTCGACCGCGTGATCCCCGACATCGAGAAGCGCGGATTGAAGCCGCGCGAGATTTGGCTGACGCACGGCCATTTCGACCACTTCGTCGGGACGGGGTATCCGGCTTCCCTGGCGCTGGGGATCGACGCCCACATGCACGCGCTTGACGAGAGCGTGTTCAAAGGTTACCGGCAGTCAATGGCTTCCTCCGTTCCCTTCATTAAAGACTGCCCGCTGCCGGTGCTTGACCTTGAGGACGGCGGGACGCTGCGCGTGGGGAAGTATGAATTCACGACGCTGTTGACGCCCGGCCATTCGCCCGGCCACTGCTGCTTTTACTGTGAGGCGGCGGGGTGGCTTTACTCCGGCGATTTGGTTTTTTGGCACAGTTACGGCCGCACCGACCTCCCCGGCGGGAGCGAGGACGCGCTGATGACGAGCATTCGGGAGAAGGTTCTCGTCCTCCCCGATGATACGCTGATCATGCCCGGACACAATGACTTCACCTCGGTCCGCGGCGAACGGATGTTTTATTGATGCGTAAACCGATTGTATTCATTCTCGCGCTCCTCTGCCTGACGGTGCTCGCTTCCTGCAACATGCCGGAGCCCGTGCCGACAGCGACGCCGACTTCCGACGCGACCGCCACGCCGATCCCGCCGACTTCCACGCCGACGAATACGCCGACCCCGACGGAGACGCCGCTGCCGGAGTATCTGAACGTCGAGGCGGATTCGCTGCAGGGGACGGAGCTGACGCTCCGCTTCAACCTGGACGGCGCCGCGATTGAGGCTGTGCGGGAATTGGCGGAGACATTTAATAAGGAAAACGAGTACGGCATCACCGTTCACGCCGAAGCGGCTTACTCCGCGGAGGAGCTGGAGCGGGCGCTGGAGGACGGGCTTGAGACGGATCTCATCCTCGCCGACAGCTCATGGCTGCGCGCGAAGAACGACGGCCGTTTCCTTGACCTGAGCGAGCTGATGAACAGCTCCGAGCTCTTCGCCGATCCGGAGACCGCGTTGATGGATGTGATGCTCGCGGCCGAGGACCAAGACGGCGCTTATTACGCGCTGCCGCTGTGGGTGGAGCCGGCGTTCCTTTACTATAACGCCACCTGGGCGCAGGAGCTCGGCTTCGATTCGCAGCCCGCGTCCCTGAGCGCGTTTTACGATCAGGTGATGGCCGCCTTCAACGCGAACTATCAGGATAAAGACGAGGGCAAGCACGGCACCGGCGGATGGATCGTCACCTCCGACGCGGACGCCGTGATGAGCTGGCTGCTCGCCTTCGATGACGCCGGCCGTACGCCGGGGGAGATGCTGCGCGACCCGAACGACGGCACCTTCAGCGAGGCCGCGGAATGGCTTCGTCAGCTCTTCGATGACGGCGGGGCATGGACCAGCCGCCTGACCGAGCCGTACGATTACTTCGCGGATCGATACGCCTTGGTTTATTCGGGAACTTATGCCGACGCGAAACGTCAGATTAATGCGTTCGAGAACGCGCCCGATCACGGTTTTGACAACTGGGATCTGATGCCTTATCCGCGTTCCTCCGCCGCCGACGACCCGCGCATTTACGGCGACGCGGTTTCCATCGCGGTACCGAACGGGGACGCGAACCATATCCGCGCGGCGTGGACCTTCATCGAATGGCTTTACGCCGACGAACGCGCGGCTTCGCTGGCTCTGTCCGCCGGCGCCTGGCCGGTTCAGGACAACGACGCGGTCACGAAGCTCTACCGTAACAGCGGGGAGGACAAGCTCTATCAGTCCCTTTCGCAGCGGCAGTACCTCGTCAACAGCGGCGCGGATGAAAACTGGTTGACAGATCGGTTAATTCTCTCCGATGGCTTCGCCTATATCTTCAATCTCTCGGCGACATCGGCGGATATTCCCAACATCTGGGAGCAAATCGGCAGTTCGATTGCCGAAATCAGTGCTGTGAGCAGCGGAGAAACCGCCGCGGCAGCCGAAGGAGAAAGCAATGAAAATGAACAATAAACTTTTATCCATGATCATTACCGTCCTTTTGACGGCAGTCCTTGTTTGCGGTGCCTATGCGGACGGAGACAGCGACCTGATGATTCAGAACGATCATCAGATCGTCTACCAGGAAAACCAGCAGGTGATCACGAAGTCCGTTCCGCAGGGCGAGCTCACCCCGCTGTCCTCGATCCCGCCGCAGAAACTCGCCTCCGGCGGCGACATTCATTTCGGCGCGGGGGAGACCTCCGCGGTCATCACCGCCTATCTGCCGCAGAACGGCTGGGTGCGTTACAATCTGTACGCCTTCGCCCAGCAGAATTTCCTCGTCCTGCTGAGCTCCGACGGGGGGAACTGCGTCCTCGGGATTTCCGACGCCTACGGCAACACCTACCTGGGCAAAGAGCAGTACCAGACTTCCTATAATATGTACCTGCCGGCGACGAACACCTACTACGTCGACATTTACAATTACGGTCCGTCGCAGAACTTCACCATCCAGGTCTACATCCCGGCCCGCGTGACGATCCCCTACGGCGCGACTTCGACTGTCTATAACGGCTCCATCGGCGCGTACGGCGTCGTCAGCTACACCGCGTACATGTACGCCGGCCAGACCGCCCGCGTCGACTGCTACTCCGGTTCCCAGCCGACCTCCTACCTCCGCGTCTCCGGTTTGCAGACGGGGGTGGTGTATATGGATTACACGATGTATTCGCCGAGCTGGTATTCCGTCGTCCCGGCGACGCAGGATTACCTGATTGAAGTCATTTCGATGAGTTCACCGTCGTATTATCGGCTTACAATTGACGTGAAATAAAA
>CAVCBG010000169.1:0-4052 GCA_963600285.1 Anaerovoracaceae bacterium | reverse complement strand
AAGGTGGGCGAGACTTGCAATATCGGGCGGCGCGGCAACGCTTCGCTCGCCGGAATTTTGAAGTCTCGCCTCAACTACGTTATCCGGTCTCTGGTTTCCGGTCTCTTGTTAATCCGATGCTCGATATTTGAAATCCCGCCTCAACTATGTTATCCGGTCTCTGGTCTCTGGTCTCTTCTCCCCGCCTTTCCCTTTAGCCGATTATCCGTTTCTTTCCCGTCAAAGATAACATCCGTTATTTCCGAATCACGAAAACCGAAAACAGGGGTAAAATAGATTATGAAACTCGGCGCAAGCCGTGGGTTTTGTCGTGTATCCGACCGGTAAGGATACAGATGTCGAACGTCCGGCTTGCCCGGAAACAAACCGCATTCCGGTCTTATGTGGTTTGAAGTACAAAAACAGTGTAAGATCAGAATCAAAAAAAGAGAATCAGGAGTTTTATTCATGGCACGTCAAATGGTTACAATCGATGCCAATGAGGCTGTCGCTTATGTGGCTTACCGCATGAACGAAGTCGTCGCAATCTACCCGATCACTCCGTCTTCCCCGATGGGCGAATTCGCTGATGAATGGGCAGCTAAGAACACCCCGAACCTTTGGGGTACCGTCCCGAGCGTTATGGAAATGCAGTCCGAAGCCGGTGCCGCGGGTGCCGTACACGGTGCTTTGATCACCGGTGCGATGACCACCACCTTCACCGCTTCCCAGGGTCTGCTGCTGATGATCCCGAACATGTATAAGATCGCCGGCGAACTGACCTCCACCGTTTTCCATGTTACCGCCCGCGCCATCGCTCCGCACGCCCTGTCCATTTTCGGCGACCAGAGTGATGTCATGGCCGCCCGCCAGACCGGTTTCGCCATGATCGCTTCCAACTCTGTTCAGGAAGCTCACGATACCGCCCTGATCGCCCAGGCTGCCACGCTGAAGTCCCGCATCCCGTTCGTTCACTTCTTCGACGGTTTCCGCACCTCCCATGAAGTCTGCAAGATCGAACAGCTCTCCATCGAAGATATGCGCGCCATGATCGATGACGAAGACGTCATCGCCGCCCGCGCCCGCGCTCTGAACCCGGAACACCCGATGATCCACGGTACCGCTCAGAACCCGGATGTCTTCTTCCAGGGCCGCGAAGCCGGGAACAAGTACTATGATGAATGCCCGGCCAAGGTTCAGGAAGCGATGGACCGCTTCGCGAAGATCGTCGGCCGTCAGTATCATCTGTTCGACTACTACGGCGCCGCCGATGCCGAGACCGTGATCATTGCCATGGGCTCCGGTGTTGAGACCTGCCGCGCGACCGTTGATTACCTCAACGGCCAGGGCGAGAAGTACGGCGTCATCGCTGTCCGTCTGTATCGTCCGTTCTCCATCAAGGACTTCGTCAAGACGCTGCCTGCCACCGTCAAGAAGATCGCTGTCCTCGACCGCACCAAGGAACCGGGTTCCGCCGGTGAACCGCTCTACTTGGATGTCGTTTCCGCCATCAACGAAGCCATGACCGATGGTTACGCTCCGTTCAAGACCATGCCGGTCATCCGCGGCGGCCGCTACGGTATGGGCTCCAAGGACTTCACTCCTGCCATGGTCAAGGGTATCTTCGACGAAATGAAGAAGGACTGCCCGCTGAACCACTTCGCTGTCGGTATCAATGACGACGTCACCTTCCGCAGCATTTCCTACGATCCGTCCTTCCTGCTTCCGGAAGGCCGCACCGTCAGCTGCATGTTCTTCGGTCTGGGTTCCGATGGTACCGTCGGCGCCAACAAGAACTCCATCAAGATCATCGGTCTGAACACCGATAACTGGGCTCAGGGTTACTTCGAATACGACTCCAAGAAGTCCGGTTCCACCACCACCAGCCACCTGCGCTTCGGTCCGGATCCGATCCACGCCCCGTACTTCATCGGCGAGAACGACGCTTCCTTCGTCGCCTGCCATATGTTCACCTTCCTTGAGAAGCTCGACATCCTCCGCTTCGCCAAGAAGGGCGGCACCTTCCTCCTGAACTCTATCTACGGTCCGGAAGAAGTTTGGGATAAGCTCCCGGTCGAAGTCCAGAAGGACATCATCGACAAGGAACTGAAGTTCTACGTCATCGACGCTTTCGCCGTTGCCAAGAAGACCGGCATGGGCGGCCGCATCAACACCATCATGCAGACCTGCTTCTTCGCCATCTCCGGCGTCCTGCCGCGCGACGAGGCCATTGAACAGATCAAGAAGGCCATTAAGAAGACCTACGGCAAGAAGGGCGACGCTGTTGTTGCTCAGAACTTCGCCGCTGTCGACGGCTCCCTCGAACATCTGGCCCAGGTCAATTACCCGAAGGTTGCCTCCAGCAAGATCCATCGTCTGCCTCCTGTCTCCGACAAGGCTCCGAAGTTCGTCCAGGATGTTATCGCCCCGATCATCTACGCTCACGGCGACAAACTCCCGGTCTCCAAGATGCCGGTTGACGGTGCCTTCCCGACCGCTACCACCCAGTGGGAAAAGCGCAACATCGCCCAGGAAGTTCCTGTCTGGAATCCGGAATCCTGCGCCCAGTGCGGCAAGTGCGCCATCGTCTGCCCGCACGCTGCGATCCGCCAGAAGGTTTACGACCCGGCTCTGCTTGCCAACGCTCCTGCCACCTTCAAGTCCGCTGACTACAAGGCCAAGGATTGGGCCGGCAGCAAGTTCACCGTCCAGATCTCCGTTGAAGACTGCACGGGCTGCGGCCTCTGCATCGAAGCCTGCCCGACCAAGGCGAAGGGTACCCTCTCCATGGCTGCTCAGGTTCCGCTCCGCGAAACCGAACCTGCCAACTGGGACTTCTTCATGAACATCCCGGATCCGGACCGCACCAAGGTTTCCCTCGGCACCGTCAAGGGTTCCCAGCTGCTTCGCCCGCTGTTCGAGTTCTCCGGCGCCTGCGCCGGCTGCGGTGAGACTCCTTACATCAAGCTGCTCTCCCAGCTCTTCGGCGACCGCGCTCTTGTCGCGAACGCCACCGGCTGCTCCTCCATTTACGGCGGCAACCTGCCGACCACCCCGTGGTCCCAGAACGCTGACCACAAGGGTCCTGCTTGGGCCAACAGCCTCTTCGAAGACAACGCCGAATTCGGTCTCGGTATGCGCCTGACCGCCGACAAACTCTATGAGTATGCCTGCGAACTCGTCAAGCTGCTCTCCGCCGAAATCGGTGAAGACCTCGCGAACGGTCTCGTCAACGCCGACCAGAAGTCCGAAGCCGGTATTGCCGAACAGCGCGCCCGCGTTGCCGAACTGAAGAAGATCCTGCCGTCCATCAACAGCCCGAAGGCTGCCGAACTGCTCGGCCTTGCCGATAACCTCGTCAAGAAGTCCGTGTGGATCCTCGGCGGCGACGGTTGGGCTTACGATATCGGTTACGGTGGTGTTGATCACGTCCTGGCTTCCGGCCGCAACGTCAACATCCTCGTCCTGGATACCGAAGTCTACTCCAACACCGGCGGTCAGGCTTCCAAGTCCACTCCGCGCGCTGCTGTCGCGAAGTTCGCTGCCAAGGGTAAGGATCTGCCGAAGAAGGACCTCGGCTACATTGCCATGACCTACGGTTATGTCTATGTCGGTCACGTCGCCATCGGCGCCAACGATGCCCAGACGGTCAAGACCTTCCTCGAAGCTGAAGCTTACGACGGTCCGTCCCTCATCATCGCCTACAGCCACTGCATCAACCACGGCATCAACATGCGCAACGGTCTGAACCAGCAGAAACTGGCTGTCGACTCCGGTCTGTGGTCCCTGTACCGCTACAACCCGGCCAAGATCGCCGAAGGCGAGAATCCGCTGACCATCGACTCCAAGGAGCCGACCGCGTCCGTCATGGACTACGCTTATAACGAAAACCGCTATAAGATGCTGGTCAAGGCCGACGAGGCCCGTGCCGAAGCCCTGATGAAGCGCGCCGTGAAGGATGTTCAGAAGCGCAACATCCTCTACAAGCAGCTCTCCGAGCTCGACTACTCCATGTCCAAAGAGGACTAAGTGAAATGAAAAAACCGCGGGGGATCGACCCCCGCGGTTTTTTT